>DAIODV010000012.1:2055-7651 GCA_036746615.1 Mycobacterium sp. | reverse complement strand
CGTGAACTGCTGTGGCACCCTGAACGGCTGTATCCGCCCGAAGTCCTCGGCGGCGCAACGGTTTATCCCGGGGCTCCGCCCTACGAGGACCTGATGGTGTCCAACTGGGCCCGTCAGGACTTTCCGGCTCTTGCACCCGAAGTGCGCGTGCCGGTGCGCTTCAGCATCGCCGAGTACGAGAAGGTTTGGCAGACCGATACTTCGGCGATCGCCGAGATTGAGGCCATGTTCTCCAGCACGCCGCGGTTCGTGGTCCATCACCAACCCGAGGCGGGGCACAACATCAGCCTCGGCCACACCGCCGCGGCCTACCACGCAACGGTTCTGGAGTTCGCCGAGGAATGTGTGGCCGCACGTGAAAGTCCTGATTTGGAGGCCGGTTGATGCACGTCGGATTCATAGGCTTGGGCAGTCAGGGCGGCCCGATGGCCCGGCGCATCGCCGATGCCGGCTACCCCACAACCCTTTGGGCCCGACGGCCGGCGTCACTTGAGCCGTTCGGCGACACCGCGGCCAAGGTCGCCGCGTCGCCGGCGGAACTCGCGGCCAATAGCGACCTCGTCTGCCTCTGCGTGGTCGCAGATGCCGACGTCGAGGAGATCACCGGCGGCGACAACGGGGTGCTGGCCGGACTCAAGCCGGGTGGCGTTATTGCCATCCACAGCACCGTGCATCCCAGGACGTGCCATGAATTAGCGAAGAAGGCAGGCGCGCAAGGTGTCTCGGTGATCGACGCACCAGTCAGCGGTGGCGCTCCGGCAGTCGAGGAACGCCGGCTGCTGGTGATGGTCGGCGGCGACGTTGACGTCGTCGAGCGCTGCCGCCCCGTATTCGAGACCTACGGCGACCCCGTTGTCCACCTCGGAGATCTGGGCTCTGGACAAACCACCAAGCTGCTGAACAACCTGCTGTTCACCGCCAACCTCGGAACCGCGGCCACTGCCCTGGCGCTGGGAGAGGCGCTCGGCGTCTTACCCGACCGGCTCACCGACGTCATCTCGCGCGGCAGCGGAAACAGCTTCGCGCTCAACACACTTGGCGGCGACACCGCCGCTTTGGAACGCCTTGCCGGCCTGGCCGGAAGGCTGCTGCAGAAGGACGTCCGGCTGATCGCCGACCTGGCCGATGATGCCGCCGTCCCGGGCGGCGCTGTGCTCGACACCGCCGACGCCACCCTGACCCTGATGGAACACCCCCGGTGAGAATCGGATTCATCGGTGCGGGACGGATGGGGCGTCCCATGGTGGCCCGTCTCGTCGAGGCAGGCCACGATGTCGCGGTACTGGGCCGCACTGCCGAGAAACGTTCGGCCATAGCGAAATTAGGCGCCGATGCGGTTGCCCACACCGCAGAGGTGAGCCCGCACGCCGATGCAGTAGTGGTATGCGTATTCACCGACGAACAGGTGCGACAGCTCTGTCTGGACGGTGGCCTGCTCGCGACGATGTCGCCGGGCTCGGCGCTGGTGGTGCACACCACGGGAAGCCCGCGGACTGTCGAGTCCATCGCCGTGCACGCCGCTCCGCACGGTGTCGACGTCGTTGACGCACCGGTCAGCGGCGGCCCCCATAACGCCGCGGCCGGCGCCCTGACACTGTTCGTCGGTGGTGCCCAAGAGGCCGTGGCCCGGGTGCGCCCGGTGTTGAGCTGCTACGGCGATCCGGTCCTGTACGTCGGCCCGCTGGGGGCCGGGCAAAAGGTGAAGCTCGTCAACAATGCGCTGTTCGCAGCGCACATCGGATTGCTATCGGGCGCTGTGGAACTGGGCGCGCAACTCGGTGTTGCGGAGTCGACGCTGCTCAGGGCACTTCCGCACGGGAGCGCGACGAGTCGGGTGCTGGACATCGTCGCCGCGGGCGGATCCGTCGCGTCATTCATCGACACGGCTGGCGAATTCGTCGGCAAGGACGTTGCCGTGGCCAGGACTATCGCCGCCGAGCTGGGCAGTGACCTGGGCGTGCTCGATGGCGTCATCGGGGCGGCAATGCCGATATGAGATGGGGTCTTTTCGACACGCGATGAAACAACTACCGTTAGCGTTACAGTTCAGCATTCCGTCGTAAAGGCGTAAGCCGCGTACTGGGAGGCCAGGAGGGTGTAAATGACCAAGCCAAAGGTCGTCTTTGATCCGTTCTCCGAGGAGTACTTCAACAACCCGTTCGACATCTATCGACGGATGCGTGAGGATGCCCCGCTCTACTACGACGAGAAAGAGGACTTCTACGCGCTGACCCGCCACGACGACGTGGCTGGCGCGTTGAAGGACTTCGAGACTTTCTCGTCGTCGCGGGGCTGCGACCTGGCAATGGTTCGCAAGGGCATCACCCCCGAGCAGCGGTCCATCATTTTCATGGATCCGCCGGAGCACCGCCACATGCGCAGCCTGCTCAACAAGGCGTTCACGCCACGAGCCATCCAATCGCAGCATGACACCGTCGTCGAGGTGGTCCAAAAGTACCTGGGCGCAGCCGATCCCGATCACTTCGACGTCGTGCAGGACTTCTCCGGGCCGTTCCCGGTCGAAGTCATCACAACGATGGCCGGAGTGCCTCCGGAGTACCGCCAGCAGGTGCGGCACTGGATCGACACCAGCCTGCACCGGGAGCCCGGGCAAATCGAACTCAGCGAAGAGGGCATGCAGGCCAACATCGACACCGCGATGTACTACTACGGCTTGGTGCAGGAGCGCCGCGCCGAGCCGCAGGATGACATGATCAGCCGGCTGATCGCCGCCGAGATTCCCTGCGATGACGGCACGGTGCGCCGCCTCGACGACATCGAGATCTGCGGTTTTGCGACGCTGCTTGGCGGCGCGGGCGCGGAGACGGTGACCAAGTTGATCGGCAGCGCGGCGGTGCTCTTCGCCCGTCACCCCGACCAGTGGGAGAAGCTGCTGGCGGACCGCAGCAAGGTCCCCGGGGCTGTCGAGGAATTGTTGCGCTACGAGGGCCCGGTGCAGTACAACGTCCGCTGGACGTTGAAAGAGGCACACGTCAGTGGCGGCACGATTCCCGCTGGCAAGCCGGTGTTCCTGATGAAGGCGGCGGCGAACCGAGACCCCGATGCCTTTACCGACGCAGACACATTCGACATCGAGCGTGACCAAACCGAGGCTCAGCACCTCGGCCTGGGATACGGGATTCACAGTTGCCTTGGTGCCGCATTGGCCCGGATGGAGAGCAGGATCGCACTCGAGCACCTGCTCGACTTCATGCCCCGCTACGAGGTGGATTGGGACGGCTGCAAACGGGTCACCATGCAGAACGTCGCGGGCTGGCTAAACGTACCGGTGAAGGTGTTGCGATGAGGTGGGTTGAGTGACAAAGAAGATCGAAGTCGACTGGGGGCTTTGCGAAAGCAACGGGGTGTGCATGGGCATCATCCCGGAGGTCTTTCAGCTCGAGGATGACGACACGTTGACCGTGCTGCAGGACGAGGTCACGCCGGAGAACGAAGAGCTTGTGCGAGACGCCGTTCGCCAGTGCCCGCGGCAGGCCATTTCCATCATCGAATAAGAGCGATTACAGCAGGCTTCCGCCGCTATACGGTGGGGTTTCCGAGCCCGCCAACGCAATGAAGTTGGTAATGGGGCCAATGTCGTAGGTGTAGTGCGGGGCGGTTGGTCCGGCCTGCACGAACAAGCCGCCGTTGATAATGGCTTCGATGATGGGGATGAGTTCGAGCCCGGCCGTGGCGATTACGCTGATGACTTCCAGAATGATCTGGAAGATGTCGGCCACGGTGACGTTCTGGACGATGTTGTAGATGTTTGTCTCAACCACCCCGGTTGGGGCTTCAGCTGTCCACGGATTGCTTCCCACCGGACAGTCGGTGTAAATGTCATTTCCGTTGCCGATTGTGTTGACGAATTCTCCCCAATAGTGCTTGACCGTTTTGCTTACCGGCACATAGACGGGAGGCTGAAGGTCATCAGGGCCGGCGATTCCGCCGGTCACCACGCCGTCTACTTCAGCTGGCGCCGGCCAGCCGGCGAAATCATTTCCAGAAGCAAATCCGGGCCCTCGGCAGGGGTTTCCCCATGTTGCCACGGCGACAATGTCTGGCCAGCGGGCGTGGCATTCCCCGTTCGGGTTAACGACATGATCTCTCATGAAGTGCGATACGACGATGGCACCTTGGCTATACCCCAACAGAATGATGCCCTGCCCCACAGGATTTCCGGGCGGATAGACGTCGTTGACGAGTCGGATTAGTTCTTGTACACCGTCTTCGACCGACGGACCCATCGGGAACGGGGCGGCGGGATAATTTCCTACGGGCTGCCAAAAGTATGGACCACTGTTGCCGCTGGCTACACCAGGCAGAGCGTTTGCGACAGCAGCGGGTTGCGGCGGGGTCTGATCCCACATATTGGTGTTGGTTCCGCTGACGGTCATGACCACGTGCTGAGCCATTGCTCCCCCTTGACGGTCGACGACGGCCGGGTTTTACCGACATAGCGATGCTACACGTCACGGCGGTGCGGGCAGACGCCCGTTTAGCAAAGCCGTTGTGGCTCAGCCAAATCCAGCGAGGATCACCGCGTTGCAGTCGGCGGCGGCTTGGCGTAGTTTCGCCGCCTTCTGGTAGGCCTCGGACTCGTACCACGCGCGAGCAGCATCCACCGACTCGAACTCCAGCACCACGGTCTGGTCGCCGTGCCACGAGCCTTCGATGACCTTGGGTGCGGTGTCGACGGCGAGAATCTTGACGCTACCCATCGCTGCTCCGGCGGCCCGACCGTAAGCCTTCATGCCCTCCGGATCCTTAATGGCCTCGGTGAGGATGACGTACCCTTTTGGCCCCTGCGGCATTTGCGTTCCTTCGGTTAGCGTTCGGCGATTGCCTGTTCTGGGCAGCAATCGATGGCCTCGCGGGTGGCATCCTCGAATTCCGTTGGGACATCGGAGGATATTGCCTCCGCATAGCCATCGTCGGTCAGGTTGAACACCTCCGGGCAGAGCGTGACGCATACGCCATGACCGCGGCAGCGCTGATCGTCGACCCAGACTTTCATGCTGGTGTGAACTCCAGGTGCAGCTCGGTCAGGCCGCGCAGGATGTAGGTCGGAACGTATTGGTAGCGACGGTCATTCGCTGGACCGTGCATACTTTCGTTGATGCGGATGTCCGAAGTGCGGTCGAGCAGCCGCTCGATCGCCACTCGGGTTTCAGCGCGCGCCAGGGGTGCGCCGGGACAGCTGTGGATGCCGCGCCCGAATGAGATGTGCTGGCGGGCGTTTTTGCGGACCGGATCGAATGTGGTGGGGTCTTCGAAGCGGCGGGGATCGCGATTGGCGGCGGCCTGCACAACCATCACGGTGGTTCCCGCGGGCAGGTCGACGCCACCCACGTTGACCGGAACCCGGTTCATCCGGAAGTCCCCTTTCACCGGGCTCTCGATACGCAGCGCCTCTTCGATGAAGTTGGGGATCGTCGTGCGGTCCTTGCGCAATTGCGCCTGGATGTCGGGACGTTCCCCGATCGTCTGCAATGCGGCGCCCAGCAGCCGCACGGTGCGTCCGGGTTCCATCGGAATCCCGAGCCGCGCAATGGCCGAGGCGGTGAGCAGGCTGCCCTCCGCCCCGGTATCGACC
>DAIODV010000012.1:0-2045 GCA_036746615.1 Mycobacterium sp. | reverse complement strand
CCCAGCAGCCGCACGGTGGTTTCCTGCCCGGCCGAGAAGACGTTGCTCGCGACCCGGGCCACATCCTCGACATCAGGGATCGAGCCGTCGGGGTAGGTGGCCGTCGCGAGCCCGGTCAGCACGTCGTCGCGGGGTTCCCGGCGACGGTCTTGGACATAGTCGGAGAACAGTCCGTAGAGGAACTCCAGCGGGCTGTGCGCGAGCGATTCCTTGCCGGTACCCCCGATGCCGCCGCCCGAGTGCTGGCGGATGCCTTTGACGAACTTGTCGCGGTCTTCCAGGGGCACGCCCAGCAGGTCGGCGATCACCAACAGCGTGAACGGGCCGGCGAAGCCCTTGATGAATTCGCCGTGCCCCGGCGCCAGGAACTCGTCGAGTGCCTGGTCGGCGAGCGCCCACATGGCGTCCTCGTTCTCCTTGAGGCGCTTCGGGGTGATCAGCCGCATCAGCAGCGAGCGGTGATTGGTGTGGGTCGGCGGATCAAGCGTGGGCAGCTGGTCGCTGAATGGCAGCTCGTCGCGGTGTTGCTCAATCAGCTCCGTCACGTCGTCGCCCTCAAGCGGCACGGGAAAGCCCGGAAACGGCCCGGTCACCGAGATGCACGACGACCACGTCTCGGCGTCGTTCAAAATGGCGCAGGCTTCGTCCCAGCCCGTCACCATCGTCACGTCGTGGTGGTTCTCCCGGGTAACGGGGCACTGCTGCCGCAGGGCCTCGTAGTAGGGGTAGGGGTCCGCGATGAGCTCGCTGCCGCGAAAGAAGTCCAACTCGGTGAAGTCATTCACCATCTTGCACCGTTCCAATCTCGACCAATGAGAATGCGCCTCTCAGAGATGAGTATTAGATTTCCACAGAGCATGCCGCGACGTCAACGCGGCCTGTGCGGGCCATGGTCAGCTGGCCGGAATGAGGTCCGCCTCGACAGACGGACACGCCAGCACCCGGCTGCGGAACGTCTCGACTAGTCCAATCGAATCCGCCGGCATCGCGACGGCCGCGAGGGCCTGGGCCTTGAACGCCTGGGCGGCGGCGCTGAGCCGGTGCTGGACCAGACCGACGCTGTCGTCCAATTCGGCCGGCCATGTCTTGCCCCACAACGTGACCTCGGTGGCCCCCTGGTCCAGCGCCTGCACGACGCCCTGCCGGACGCGGGAGTCGCAGCCGAAGAGATCCGCCGCAGCCGCCAGGGTCTGTGGCGGCGGCCGGTGACCCGCCGTCGCCAGTGCGTATTCCAGGTCGAGGATCTGGGCGCCGAGGATCCGTAACGGTCGCTCGTCGGGATGGTCGACGAGCAGCACGGTGACGTCCCATCCGGCCATCGCCCGATCGAACAGCCAACCGCCGGCGAAGCGCACGACATCGGCGACGTCGGCGCCGACCACGTCGAGCCGGTATCTCATGCCGAGCTCGGCGGCGCCATGTCCCGGGCCAACGACTCCGAGTACTCCTTGAAGACCTCGGTCAGTGGTATCGAAGGGTTGAGCAACCATGTGGTCTCCATTCCGGTGATGAAGGCAATTATTTGGACCGCCTTGACCGTGACGTCCAAGTCCATGCGATACCGGCCGGCCCGCTGACCTTGCCGGATGAGTTCGGTGATGATGTCGACCGAACCCTGGTATCGGGCGGCGAGGCGATCGTGTAGCGGAGCGTCGGGATCGATGCTCTCCGCCAGCAGCACGCTGTAGGTGCCGACGAGTTCGGGCGACCGGTAGAACCGATCGGCGACCGCGGCGATTTCTGCGATCAGGTCACCGGCCCGGTCCGCGTGCGAGTCGTCATCGGCGTCGCGGATATCGAGTACCGCGTGCAGCAGCTGCTCTTTGGATTCAAAGTGATGCAGCAAGCCGGCGGGGCTGACGCCGGCCTCCCCGGCGATCTGGGCCAGCGTCGTATTGCGCCAGCCGTTGCGGGTCAACAGTCGCTGGGCAACAGCGAGGATCCGTTGTTTACGGTCCTCACCCTTCGCCAGCAGCGAGTCATATGGCCGCGTCTCGGGCACCGGACTCCTTCGTCCAACCAACCAACTGAACACACAGTAGGTT
>DAIODV010000011.1:17860-23141 GCA_036746615.1 Mycobacterium sp. | reverse complement strand
ATGGTTGACCACCCACAGAAAAACCGGAGGTCTGGAGTGTTGTCATCATCAGTGCTCATCACGGGCGGAGCAGGATTCATCGGATCCGCACTCGCGCGCCGTCTCGTCGATGCAGGCTACGACGTCGCGGTGATGGACGTTCTGCACCCGCAAGTGCACGGCGATCACGCAGCGATCGATCTGCCGCCATCCGTGCGGTTGTTCACCGGCGATGTCACCCACGCGCCCGACTGGGATGCCGTGCTTCGGTTGTGCCAGCCTGGCCAGATCGTTCACCTCGCGGCGGAGACGGGAACGGCGCAGTCGCTGTCTGAGGCGACGCGTCACGGTGCGGTCAATGTGGTTGGCACGACTCAACTTCTGGACGCGCTGAGCCGCTGCGCGCACGTGCCCGAGCAACTCGTCCTGGCTTCGTCGAGAGCCGTCTACGGCGAGGGCGCTTGGCGATATGGCTCGCAGATCTTCTACCCGCAGCCTCGCAGCCACGCTCAGCTTGTGGTGGGTATCTGGGATCCGCAGGGGCCGACGGACGATCCGGCGATCCCGTTGCCGAGTTGCGCCAGCCGAACCGAGCCGCGGCCCACCAACATCTACGCAGCGACCAAACTCGCACAGGAGCACATCATGGCCGCCTGGACCGCCGCGCACGACGCCAAACTCAGTGTGCTGCGTCTACAGAATGTCTACGGTCCGGGCCAGTCGCTGACCAACTCCTACACCGGAATAGTCGCTCTTTTCGCGCGATTGGCACGCGAGCAGCACACGTTGGAAGTCTACGAAGACGGTGAAATCGTGCGCGATTTCGTCTATATCGACGATGTCGTCGACGCGCTTTTCGCGGCGATCGAGCGACCTGCGGCGCAGGCGCGCTGCGTCGACATCGGGTCGGGTATCCCGACAACCATCCACGAGCTGGCCCGAAAGATCGCCGCGATCTGCGCGGCCCCAGAACCGACCATCGTGGCGAAATTCCGCGACGGTGACGTGCGCGCTGCACAATGCGACATCGGGCCGGCCACACAGGAACTCGACTGGCAGCCGAAGTGGACGCTGGCGGACGGCCTGGGCGCTCTACTTGAGTGGATTAGCGGTCAGCCCGATTCCCTCGAACTGCAGGTACTTTAGACCCAGAACCAGCTAGGCGAGACTTGAGAGAAATCGCGGGCTTCTCGATCAGAAACCAGCTCAGCGCGGCCAGCGGCAGGGTGGCGATGGCCGAAACGATCGCGAACACAAACGGATTCACAATGCCCAGCCCACCGATGACCAGCAACTGCTGCACCGGCCATGCATAGATGTACACGCCGTAGGACAGATCTGTCCGCAGCCTCAAGCGCTTGTTGTGGATGAGGGCACCCGAAACGATGATGGCGTACGCCAGCGGAATCGCTGCAACCAACCGATAATTCGGCAGCAGGCTGGCCGCCAGAACGACGACCGCGCTCAGCGCGACGAGTGACCATCGAGCGGGAATCACGTTTCTCAGCTGATAGAGCAATGCTCCGGCAAGGAACATGACAGCGAACCGCGCGGCGATCGCCTGCACGAGCAGCGCGGCAGTCGCAGGGTCTTCAATACGCTGCTGCGCTTCGATCAGGTCTGCAAAGGTACTCCACGGCGGCAACAGCGCAGACCACAACACCGCCAAGCTCAACGCGGCAGGGATAAACCACCGGCGGCGCAGGAGTCCGGCCACACCGAAAGCGGCAATAGCGATGTAGCACAACACTTCCCACAGCAGAGTCCAGAGCGGGCCGTCCCATAACCCCGGCACGGGGACCCCTCGGGGTGTTCCGTCGATGCTTTGTTGGGCCAGCAGTACCGCGCTGTTCTTGACGACGTACTCGATGGGAGCGCGCGACAGCAGTAGCTTAGCGGCCGGGCCGCCTTGGATCGCCACACTGATCGGGGCGATGACAAACGCGGTGACAATCAGGCAGGTCCACAAGCCGGGAAGAATTCGTAGACCCCGGGCGGCGAAGTAGTCGCGAACCCGGGGGCGTCTGACCCAACTCCATGTGATGAGAAACCCCGAGATAGCGAAAAACCCGTCGACCCATACGTCTCTGAGGAGCTGGTGAGCCGGCGCGAAAGTCACTTGGCGGCCCGCGAGTGGCCAGGAGTGCCACAGGATAACGCCCGTCGCCAGCGTTAGCCGCCAGGCGTTGAGTGCGTTGCTTCGCGGGTCGAATTCCCGGCCGAGTGTTTTGCCGCTCGCCGGCGGCTGCCTCGGCAGGCGGTTGACAACCTTAGGGTTCGCGCTCATGCCAGGGGATCCTTCACGCCGGTTAGCTAGCCCGCCGCAAGCGGGCGTGGCTTTCCACTAAATCGGCGGTGGCTGCGACACTTTCGGCGGGTGTGGTCATCTGGATGGCGACCTCGCGGGCCCGGGCGACGTATTGGGGGGCCAAGATCTGGCGCAGGTCCGCGACCAGCGACTCCCGGGTGAGGCTCGAAAACCGCCGGACGGTGCCGACTTTCAATCGTTTGACGAAAGCTCCCCGCATTTGCCGATCGGGCGTAGCCCACAGGACCAAGTTGGGCACCCCGGCGCGCAGGCCCGCGGCGACTGTGCCGGCGCCACCATGGTGCACGACAGCGCGGCAGGCGGGGAAGATCGACGCGTAATTCATCGTTCCCACCACCTTGATGTGCTCGGCTTCGGGGATATCGCTGAAGTCGCTCAAGCCGGCGCACACCAACGCCCGCTCACCCAACTGGGCGCAGGCCGCGCTGATCATCGCAATCGTTTCGGCCGGCGATCCGATCTCCATGCTGCCGAACCCAAAGCAAATCGGCGGTGTTCCCGCGGCGATCCACGACGCGACCTCATCATCGGCCTCTGTCGGCAACTCAAGAGTCAGCGTGCCGACGAACGGCCGCTGGCCACCCCATTTCGCCCATTCCGCGGCCAGGCCGGGAAAGCAAACCTGGTCGTAGGCTTGAATTTCCAGCGCTCCGCGTTGGGTGACGCGTCGCGACGCGGGGCCGATAGCTTTCCCCAGGCCCAATTCGCGGCGCTGCGCTCTCTCGAAGCCCCCGAGCAGCCCCGACGTCAGCCACCAGAACGCGGACATCACCGCGCGGCTCACTGGCGCCGGCAGGTACGGCATGAGCTGGCCGTTGGGCCGCATCGGCATGTAATGCAGCGTGGCCAACGGGATGCCGTAATACTCAGCGATGTTGGCGGCGCCGTCTTCGAAAACCAGGCCGGTGAATATCAGGTCGGCCCCTTCGGCTTCCGACATCAGCGTCTTGCTCATTTCCGTCCAGCACTGGGTGGACAGCTCCCAGTTTTCCCGCCACAGCTCCCTGATCCGCCAGATGTGACGCGGGAAATCCTTAAAGAGGTTGGTGCCGAACTCTTTTGCCAGCACCATTTGCGAATCCGGTCCATAGGCAACCGCCGCAAGCCCAGCCGACTCGGCGAAGCCGACTTGATCGGGCGGCACGGCTATGCGCACGTCGTGCCCTCGGCGCAGGAGTTCGCGGCCGACCACGACGGAGGGCTCGACATCGCCGCGAGTTCCGTAGGCCGCCAGCACGAATTTCATCGGGGCCCTACTCCTTCGGGTCTTTGAGGTACCACGGGTTGGCTCGCGCCCATTCGATGGTGCGGCGGATCCCTTCTTCGACGTCGACCTGCAAGCGCCATCCCAGTTCGCGCTGCGCCTTGGTCGAGTCGGGGATACGACGGGGGATATCCTCGTAGCGGCCTCCGTAACGTGCTGCGGTGTCCACGGTTTCGGGGCTAGACACCGCGTCGACATTGGCGATCTTGATCGCCAGCTCGACAACGTCACGCATCGTCGTCTCCGTCATGCTGCCGACGTTGAAGGCCTCACCGATCGCCGCGCTGTTCTGCGACGCGAGCAGGGTGCCGGCGACCGCGTCGTCGACGTAGGTGAAGCAGCGGGTCTGCTTACCCGAGTCGTACAGCAATGGCGGCAGCCCATTGAGGATCCGGTGAATGCTTTGGGAGACCACGAAGATCGGATTCTGCCGCGGGCCATACACATTGAAATAACGCACGACCGTCACCGGCAGCCCGTAAGCACTGTGCATCGCAAACACCAGATGCTCGGCCATCGCCTTGCTGGTGCTATAGCTCCACCGCGCCGTCCGGGTGGAACCCAGAACGCGGTCGTCGTCCTCGGCGAACGGTGGGTTCGGGTTCTTCCCAAAGACCTCAGAAGTGCTGGTGAACACCACCCGGGTTCCGTATCGATGGCTCAACTCCAGCACGTTGCGCGTGCCGATTACGTTCACGTCGAGAACGCGAAGCGGATCGGTGAGATAGTTTTCCACGCCGACCACGGCGGCCAAATGAAAAACCGTGTCGACGCCGGGCTTCAACGCTTTTTCCAACGCGCTCAGATCAGTGACATCACCCTGTACGAACCGGAAGTTGGCGTGCTGGTCGAAGTCGATACTGCTGTCGCGGGTGTTTCGCGCGAAGTCGAACACGGTGACCGTATCTCCGCGCTCCAGCAACGCCGAGACCAAGTGCGATCCGATGAAGCCGTAGCCACCGGTCACTACCACGTTGGACATCTAGCGGCCGATGCCCTTGTACACGAAGCCCGCAGCGCGCACCGCCGCCGGGTCAAAGCTGTTGCGTCCGTCCAGGAACACACACCGAGCCGCCACTAACTCCGCCAGCCGGGCCAGCGGGATCTGGTGGAACTGGCGATGCCCCGCTAGCACCACCAGGGCGTCAGCACCCTCGACGGCCGACTCGATATCGGCGCTCAGCGGAACCGCCGTCACGGTCACGGCTTCGTCGGGCGGCACCCACGGATCAGGGACTGAAAGCTCACAGCCGGCCTGCTCCAACAACTCCACGACATACTTGGTGGGGGTGAGCCGGCAGTCCCCGGTGTTGTTCTTAAACGCGATGCCCAACACCGCAATCCGACTGGATTCGATCGCCTTGCCCTGTTCGGCCAGCAGCCCCTTGAGCAAACCGTAGGTGTAGGCGGGCATCGTGTCGTTGACCGTGCGCGACGTCCGCGGGATTGCCATTTCCAACCCGAGGGACTCGCCCAGGTGGTTGACGAACCACGGATCTTTGGTCAGGCAGTAGCCACCAACACCCATGCTCGGCATCAAAATGTTCACATTGTGAGTGCCCTTGGGCATCGTGTTGGCCGCGTCAATGACCTGCAGTGCGTCCATGCCCAGCCGGTCGCAGACCTTGGCCAGCTCGTTGGCCACCGCGACGTTGAGATCGATCCACAGATTGTCGGCTAGCTTGACCATCTCGGCGGTCCGCGGATCC
>DAIODV010000011.1:0-17850 GCA_036746615.1 Mycobacterium sp. | reverse complement strand
ATGGCGGCCGGATCGTGGCGGAGGGGACGGTCGCGCGGATCCTCCACGACGACCGATTCCACGCCCAGTGCGTGCCGCCACATCGTGGAGCATGCCCGCGCGCTGCGCTCATCGACCGCGCCGATCACGATCGGGATCGACATCAACTCGCGAATGGCTTGGCCTTCGGCCAGCCGTTCCGGGCAAAACGCCAACCCGAAGTCCACCCCCGCCCGCAGCCCTGAAGTTTCTTCCAGGATCGGCAAGAACAGCTTTTCGGTGGTGTCGGGCGGCACCGTGCTCTTGAGGATGACCAGGTGGCCGGTACGCAGGTGCTGCGCGACGGCCCGCGCCGCCGCCTTGATGTCGTCGACGATCGGTTCGTAGTCCGGACCCAGCGGCGTACCGACGGTCACAATGATGAAGTCGTTTTCGGCGAGGGCCCCGAAATCGGTTGTGGCGCGGAGTCGTCCGACTGCGACGTTGTTGGCGACGAGCTCGCCCAGGCCCGGCTCGGGCACGGTGGTCTTGCCCAGGTTGATCTCATCGACGACGTTCTGTCTTACGTCGATCCCCGTCACGGGCCAGCCCCGGTCGGCCAGTACCGCACCAATCACCGTGCCGATGTAGCCAAAACCCACGACCGCGATCCCCGATCGCATGCCACGCACCAACAGGTCGATCTCAGCGTCGCTACGTCCGAACACGCGCTGCGGCATCGCGCATACCTATCTCTCTCACCCCGATGCGTTGTGCGAAACGAAAGTGACGGCCTCGCATCCCCCAGGGCGAGCCCGCCCGGCGAAGTCTAATCCAACACACGTGCAATAGACCAGGGATCCGGGTATTGCCTGTCACCCAGCCCGCCCGCGACGGGCATAGTTCTCCACTAGGTCAGCAGCGGCAGCGGCGCTTTCTGCGGGTTTGGTCATCCAGGTGGCCACCTCGCGCGCCCGGGTGCGGTATTGCGGGGCCAGGATGATGCGCAGGTCCGCGACCAGCGATTTCTCGGTAACCGCCCAGAGGCGCCGCGCGGTTCCCACCTTCAACCGTTTCGCCATTGCTCCCATGAACAGCTGATGGTGCAGGGTCCAGAGGATCAACATGGGGACGCCGGCGCGCAGACTCGTCGCGACGGTCCCGGCGCCGCCGTGGTGGACGACCGCGCGACAGGTCGGGAAGATCGCCGCGTAATTCACCGCATTCACCACCTTGACGTGGTCGAACTGCGGGACGTCGCTGAAATCAGTCCAACCGGCGCAAACCAGCGCCCGCTCGCCTAATTGCGCGCAGGCGGCGCCGATCATCGCGATCATGTCGGCGGGGGAGTCGACAGGCACGCTGCCGAAGCCAAAGAAAATCGGCGGCGTTCCCGCTGCAATCCAGGACACCACCTCCTCGTCGGCGTCCGTCGCCAGCTCCAACGTCAACGTGCCGACGTAAGGCCGCTGGCCGTCCCATTTCGCCCACTCGGTCGCCAGCTCCGGAAAGCACGCGTGGTCGTAGGCCTGGATCTCCAGCGTCTCGCGTTCGGCGACCCGTCGCGGTGCAGGCTTTGTCGCCGGCGGCAGGCCCAACTCACGCCGCTGGGTGTCCTCAACGTCTTTCATCCCCCGCCAAACCATCCAGTCGTTCGCGGCCATTGCGGCACGGCTCAACGCCGCGGGTACGAACGACAGCAGCCGGCCGTGCGGACGCACGGGGAAGTAATGCAATGTGGCCAACGGAATGTCGTGATACTCCGCGACGTTGAGGGCGGGCTGCTCGAAAAGCAGACCGGTGATCAACACGTCGGCGCCGGCCGCCAACGACGTCAGGGTGGCGGTCATCTCCGGCCAGCACTGCGCACCGAATTCCCCGGATTCGCGTGCGCGCCTGCTTATTTCGCGGATCCGCCAAGGCGTGCGAAAACAACATGTGAAGTAGTTGAGTGCCGCGTCCATAGTTGGCCGCGAATCCAGGCCGTAAGCAACCGCCTCAGGCCCGGCCGCCTCGGCGAAGTCAATTAGGTTGGGGGGAACGGCCATCCGCACGTCATGCCCTCGGCGCAGCAGCTCACGACCGACGACGACGGAGGGCTCGACATCGCCACGAGTTCCGTAGGCTGCCAGCACAAATTTCATCGTTTAGCTCGGCTCACGCAGAGGCAGGCCCGCAGCGCGGTAGATCCCGTCGATGACGGTCATGTTCTCGACCGCGTCTTCTGGCGTCGTCTTCACCGGTTCGCCGCGCAGCACCGCCGCGGCGAACGCGTCCAGCTGATAGGCGTAGGTGACCCGCCGCGGGAAGCGTTCCACCCGCTTCTTGCCGACTGAGCGGATCGACAGCCGCGGGAACAGGTGTGGTGCTGCTGGACTGAGCACCCGCAGCTCGCCGGCCTCGCCCACCACCTTGGCCCTGGCCCGAAACAGGTCCGATGACCACAGCGCGCAGCGGATCCGGCCGGTGTGCCCACTGGGGAACCGCAACTCGGCAGACATGGCCCGGTCCACCCGGGGATCACGCAGTTTCGCTTGTGCCGAACAAACTTTCGGAGTCGAACCGCCGAACGTGCGCGCCATGTTGACGACGTAGCTTCCGGCATCCATCAGCGCGCCGCCGGCAAACGTGTAGTTGTAGCAGTTGCCGGAGAAGTTCGGCAGCAGCACGCACAAGGCGATGTCCACCAGCTGCAGCTTGCCCAGTTCCCCTGAGGCGATGATCTGCTCGACGCGCAAAGTCAGCGGGTGGTAGCGGTATTGGATGGCCTCCATCACGATCCGATCTGATTTGGCGGCCAGTTCGGCGATCTCGCGGGCCTCGGCGGCGTTGGCGGTGAACGGCTTTTCACACAACACGTGCTTGCCCGCGGCGAGCGCCGCGCGGGTCCATTTGCCGTGGAAGCTGGTCGGCAGCAGGATGTAGACGGCGTCCAGATCGGGATCGGCGATCAGCGCCTCGTAACTGCCGTGGGCACGGGCTATGCCGTACTTCGCGGCAAAGGCCTGCGCGCTGGGCATATCGCGTGCTCCCACGGCGGCCACCACGACCTCGTCGTTTCCGCGAGCCGGATTGATGAGCGTCGTCGGAGCGAAGCTTGATGCGCCCAGGATTCCGATTCGGACGCGGCGTGCAGCCATGGCGGGATGCTAGCACCCGTATTATGCGCGGGTACAACAACGCATGAGGAGCTCGGTGGTGGCTGACGGCGACATGAGTGGTCGCGAGGCCGAACGCGTCCGGTGGGACGCGATTGTCGTGGGCACCGGCATGGGCGGCGGGATGCTGGGCTACCGGCTGGCCCGCGCAGTCCACAAGTTCCTGTTCGTGGAGAAGGGGCGCTCGACGTTGCCAGGGACGCCGGGGACGATCCGCGCCGCGATGCCTGAACTGGCCGAGCCGAGTGCTTACCGTTCCGAAACCACCTACTACGACGCTTTGGCGCGGGCCGGGCGCACCACCGACGAGATCGAAGACGTCAGCGGGCGGCGTTCGCGGCGGTTTGTGCCGTTTATCGGGAGCGGGACGGGCGGGTCCTCGGCCCTGTACGGCATGGTTTGTGAGCGGTTCTTCGCTGGTGATTTCACTCCCCGGCAGAACTTCCGCGATCCCGGCGATTCCACCGTGCCCGAGGCATGGCCGGTCAGCTATGACCAGATGCGGCCCTGGTACGCCGAGGCCGAAAAACTGCTCGGGGTGCGCGGTGAGCCTGATCCGCTGCGCCCGGAGTCGGCCGAGGTCCGTTTGCCTGCGGCGCCACCGTTTTCGCCTGACAACCAGGCCGTGGTGAACTACTTGGCGGGTCGGGGATTGCATCCCTATCACCTGCCGATGGCGTGTGATTACGCCGACGACTGTGCGACCTGCCAGACCTACCTCTGCCCTCAGTCCTGCAAAAACGACGCCGCGCGCAACGGCGTGCTTCCCGCCATCACCGAACACGGTGCTGCGCTGCTCGACGATTGTCGCGTGGTGCGCCTCGAGGCCGACCGCACCCGTGTCCGGCAGGTGATCTGCCAGCGTGGCTCCGACATGCTTGCGCTGCAAGCCAAGGTGGTGGTGCTGGCCGCCGGCGCGCTCGTCACCCCGGTGCTCTTGCTGAGCTCGCGTTCTGGCGATTGGCCGCGCGGATTGGCTAACGGCTCAGATTGGGTGGGGCGCAACCTGATGCGCCACCTACTGGACCCGATCGAGATCTGGCCGCATTCCGGCCACAAGACCGTAGCCGCCAACAAAGAGATCGGGCTTAACGACTTCTATTTCTGCGAAGGCCAAAAGTACGGCACCGTACAGTCATTCGGCGCGATACCGCCGATGGAGTGGCTGATCAACCGTCCCGGCTGGCGGGGTAAGGCGCTGCACCTGATCAGCCCAGCCGTACGCCAGATCTACGAACGCTTCATTACCGGTGGACTGGTGCTGGCTGCCATGACCGAAGACCTGCCCTATCTGGACAACCGCGTCCTGCCCTCCGACCAGCCCAGCCTGGACGGCCGCCAGCGACTGCGAATCCGATACCGGTTGCACCCCAGCGAAATTGAGCGCCGCACAGCGTTTCTCTCACGGTTGAAAGACGTGTTAGAGCCGTTTCGCAGACTCAGCCTGGGCAACGGCACAGACAACGCAAACCTTGGTCATGTCTGCGGCACCTGCCGGTTCGGTTCCGATCCGAAAACCAGCGTGCTCGACCCGCAAAACCGGGCCCACGAAGTGGACAATCTCTATGTGGTGGACACCTCGTTCTTTCCCTCCAGCGCCGGGTTGAACCCGAGTCTGACGGTAGCGGCCAATGCCCTGCGGGTGGCCGACCACGTAAACCAAATGCATTTCGCCACTTGAATTTCTCAGCTCGGCTGGCGCAGCGCAAAGCCTGCGGCGCGATAGATCTCATCGATGACGGTCATGTTCTCGACGGCGTCTTGCGGCGTCGTCTTCACCGGTTCGCCGCGCAGCACTGCCGCGGCGAACGCCTCAAGTTGATAAGCGAACGAGCTGCGCCCGGGAAAGCGCTCCACCCGCTTTCCGTCGGCTGATCGCACAGAAAGCCGACGAAAAAGCTGAGGCGCCGCTGGACTGAGCACGCGCAGCTCGCCGCAGTCACCGATCAGCTTGGCGCTGGCCCGAAACAGCTTCGACGACCACAGCGCGCAGGTGATCCGGCCGGTAAGCCACGGTGTTAGCCGCAACTCCGCCGTCATCGCCCGGTCCACTTGAGCATCTCCCAGTTTCGCCTGTGCCGAAACAACTTCCGGGGTCGAACCGCCGAACGTACGCACCATGTCGACGGCATAGACGCCGGCATCCATTGTCGCGCCACCGGCGAGGGAGTAGTCGTACACGTTGACGTTGGAGCGTTTCGGCAGCAACACGCACAAGGTGACCTCCACGCGCTCCAACTTGCCCAGTTCTCCTGAAGCGACGATCTGCTCAACGCGACGAGTCAGCGGGTGGTAGCGGTACTGGATCCCCTCCATCACAACCCGGTCCGATCTGGCCGCGAGTTCGGCGATCTCGCGGGCCTCGGCAGCGTTGGCGGTGAACGGCTTTTCGCACAGCACGTGCTTGCCCGCCGCGAGCGCGACGCGGGTCCACCTGCCGTGCAAGCTATTCGGCAGCACGATATAGACCGCATCCAAGTCTGGATCGGCGATCAGGGCCTCGTAACTCTTGTGTGCGCGGGAAATGCCGTGTTTCGCGGCAAAGGTTCGTGCACACGACACGTCGCGGTCCGCCACCGCGGCCACCACGACTCCGTCGCTTTCCTGAGCCGGCTTGATCACGGTCATCGGAGCAAATCGTGAAGCGCCCAGGATGCCGATCCGCATGGGGGCTGCGCTTTCTGGCATGCACCTGACGCTAGCAGTCTGCCCGAGTTTCGTGGCGCGAAATCCATTACCGCGCAACGAAACGATCGAAAATTCGCATGAGCAGATAGGATCGCTACATGGACTTGTTTGTCCGCGAATCTGGTCCGGTCACCGCACCCACGATCGTCTTCCTGCACGGCGCGAATATGAGCGGTTGGTCCTGGGAGCCCGTGGTGCAACGATTGCAGCGTTACCACTGTCTGGTTCCCGATCTCCCGCAGTACGGAAAAAGCGTCCAGCAGGGTCCATTCGAAATGAACCGAGCAGCCGACGCGGTGGCCGAACTGATCCGCTCCCGGGTAGGTAGCGCCGGGGCGCACGTGGTGGGCTTCTCGCTCGGTGCCCAGGTAGGGGTGCAGCTGCTCGCGACGGAGCCACAACTCGTCGATCGGGCAGTGCTATGTGGGACCGTCATCAACTCCTTGCCGTGGAATCGCTTGACCCAGTTGACCCTCGGGCCACTTGCGCGGATCACCTGGTTCCCATGGATACTCAACCGCCGCCGGAACATGCGCCGCTTTGGGATTCCCTCCGCGAAGCTCGATGACTACCGCGAGGATTTGCGTCTGATGAGAGGCCAGGAGTTCGCTCGCATCGTCGCGGCGTCAGGCGGGTTCACGATTCCCGACGGCCTCGACAAATCCGATTCCCCCACACTGTTTCTCACCGGCGGCAAGGAGATGCCGTTCGTACGCCGCTGGGCTGCGGCGCTTGCACAGCCAATGCCCAACGGAGTGAACAAGGTTGCGATCGGTATGTACCATGACTGGCCGCTGCGCTATCCCGACCTCTTTTCCCGCACCCTCGACGGTTGGCTTAACGACACGACCCTGCCCCCCGAGATCGGTTAGCCGGCTTCGGCCGCGGCACGGTAACCGCGCACGGCCAATGGCCCGACGACGGCGGCCAAACCAAGAGCCCACGCCACACTCAGCAGCAGCGGGCCCAGCGCGGGACCGCCTTGAGCAAGTGCTCGCATCGACTCAATCATCGGCGACATCGGCTGCAGCGGGATGAGAGGCTGCATCCACGACGGCAACATTTCGACGGGCGGAATACCAGAGCTGGAGAACACCAGGGTGATGGAGGGCACCGCTAGCCAGAAGAGCACGGCGCTGCTTTTCGAACGGACCGCGATCGCTATCACTGCCGTCGAGAAGACGATCACTGCCAGCACTGGAACTAGTACGAATGGGATCACCGCGAGCCAACCGCCGTGGAATCGAAGTCCGAGCCCGACGCCCACCGCAGTGATCAGCGCGGCACCCACCAACGTGCGCGCGGCCTCGGCGAGCAACCTGCCGGCCAGGGCGCTGGCCCGGTTCACCGGCAACACCCACAACTGACTGAGCAGACCGCTGTCGCGTTCCTCGGGAATAAGGAGAGCGGCTCCGAGCGCCCCGAACATCGCACCGGCCACGGCGCACATCGGCACCAGACCGTAAAGACTGTCGGTGCCGGTGATTCGCAGTATCGACTTGCCGACCAGCAGCTTGTAGGTGATCAGTAGAAAGGTCGGAAACAGCAAAGCCTGGGTCGGCACGGTCGGCGCGCGCCGCCAGTGGGTGAACAGGCGGCTGGCGAACAGCAGGCTTTCGGCAGCCAGTGAGCTGCGCACCGGTGCGTCCGTGGTCATCGCGTCCGCCTCTGCATCCGCAGCGCCAAGGCACCGAACACCAGCAGCAGCCCAAGACACCACGCCACGCTGGTCACCAGATTGCTGACCACGACATGGCCGGTGGTGAACCCACGCAGGGTCTCCGTCACCTGCGAAACCGGTTGGTAGCGCACAAACGGTTGCAGCCAGTCGGGGAACGCGTCGGCCGGCGCCATCCCGGTGGAGAGCATGATCAGCAGCATTTGCGGGACCAGGAGCAACTGACTGGCCGCCCCGCTTCTGCCGATCTCGGCCCCCGCTGTCCCGGCTCCCGCGATCCCAGTCCCCGTTGCATCGGCGCCGAGCGAAACTGCCAACGTCAGGGTCAGGACAAGAACAGCGAAAGCCACCGCGAGTAAGAACCCGCCGCCGAGTCGAAAGCCGAATACGTACCCGACCGCGATCGCGGCGAGCAGCGCGAGGCCGCCCCGGAAGAGGCAGTACACCATGCGCGCCGCCAGCGGTACCGCCGCGGATATCGGAAGGGTGCGGAGCCGAACCCCGAAGTCCGACGCCTGGTCTCGGGCAGTCCGGTCAACGGTTGTCAACGCGCCGAGCAGCATTACCTGGACGATGATGACCGGCAGGAGGTACTGGGGGTAGCTCATCGCACCGGTATCGATCACGTTGCGCAGCCCGAAGTTGAAGACGAGGAAGAAACCTGCGGGCGCCAGAACCGCGAACGGTAGATCGTCACGTACCGCGCCGATTACCGTGCGTTCGGTCAGAGCGACGAGCGCGGTCATGCGGTGACGCTGCCCGTAAGGTGCAGAAACGCCTCGTCCAGGGACGGCTTGCGCAGCGAGATATCGGCCAGTTCAACGCCAAGCTGGTCGACCCTGCGAAACACTTCGGACAGCGTGGCAACACCATTGGCCGCCAGTACCGACACCGTGTTCGCCTCGCGATCAGCTTGCGCGCCATCGAGATTGGCGACCACGGCGAAGATCCTGTCCAGGTCGGCAGGATTGGCGGGACTCACCGTGCAGTAGCTGAACCTCACGCGTTGCTTGAGTTGCTCGGCGGTGCCGCTGGCGATCACCCGACCTTCGTTGATGACGACGATCGAATCGCTGAGCACATCGGCTTCTTCGAGATACTGCGTCGTGAGTAGGACCGTGACGCCCTGGGCCGACAACGACGACACCAGATCCCACACATCACGGCGGCTACGCGGATCCAACCCGGTCGTCGGCTCGTCGAGGAAAAGCACCTTCGGCGGAACCACCAGTGCGGCGGCGATATCGATGCGGCGCCGCATCCCCACCGAATAGGTGCCCACCCGCCGATCGGCGGCGTGCGACATATCGAACTGATCGATCAGATCGTCGGCGCGCAGTTGCGCATGTTTGCGCCGCATTCCTCGCAGTCGGCCGAACAGCACCAGGTTCTCCCGCCCGGTCAGCTGCCAATCGAGCGCGGCGAGCTGCCCGGTGGTTCCGATGTTTGCGCGCACCTCGGCGGGCTGTCGGACGACGTCATAACCAGCCACAATGGCCTGGCCCGACGTGGGCCGCAGCAACGTCGACAGGATCTTGATCGTGGTCGTCTTGCCGGCGCCGTTGTGACCGAGCAGCGCGCAGACCGACCCGGTGGGCACGGAGTACGTGACGTCCTGCAGTGCGTGAATCGTCCCGTCGAACGTCTTGGCAACGCCGTTTAGCTCGATCACGGGTAGAGATACTACGGCCAGTTAGACGGGTGTTGAACAAGAACCCGGCGTGCGAAATGTTCCACAAGATCAGCGGCGGCCGCCACGCTTTCGGCGGGGGTGGGCATCTGGGGGGCGACCTCGCGGGGGCGGGCGAGGTATTGCGGCGCAAGGATGGTGCGGAGGTCTGCGACGAGCGAGTTCTCCGTAGTGGTCGAAAAGCGCCTGGCCGTGCCCACTTTCAGCCGTTTGACCGCCGCTCCCCATACCAGCTGAACATCGGCCATCCAGAGGACCAGCGTGGGGACTCCGGCGCGCAGACTTGCGGCGGTGGTGCCGGCGCCGCCGTGGTGCACGACCGCGCGGCAGGCGGGAAAGACCGCCGCATAATTCATCGTGCTGACGACCTTGACGTGGTCGACATCGGGAACGGTGCTGAAGTCGGTGGCGGCGGCGCACACCAATGCACGCTCGCCCAGCCGGGCGCACGCCGCGCCGATCATCGCGAGCGTCTCGGCGGCAGATGCGACCGGGATGCTGCCGAATCCGAAGCAAATCGGCGGTGTTCCCGCGGCGATCCATGCCGCGACCTCGTCGTCGGCATCCGTTGGCGACGCAAGAGTCAGCGTGCCGACAAACGGCCTTTTAGAGCCGTGTTGACCGTCCCACTTCGCCCATTCGGCAGCCAGCCCGGGAAAGCACACCTCGTCGTAGGCCTGAATTTCCAGCGATCCACGCTGTGCGATCCGCCGCGGCGCGGGACCCGCCGCCTTCGGCAGGCCCAGTTCGCGGCGCTGTGCGTCCTCGAGTCTTTTCACACCGCGCGAAACCAGCCACTCGTAGACCGTCATCGCCGCGCGGATCAATGGCGCCGGCAGTGTCGGAATGACGTGGCCGTTGACCCGTATCGGAAACCAGAGCAGCGTGGCCAACGGAATGTCGCGGTACTCCGCGACGTTGGCGGCGAGTTCTTGGTAGCTCATGCCGGTGAGTAAGAGATCGGCGCCGTCCGCCAGCGAGCTCAGCCCCGTGCTCATCTCGCCCCAGGACTGGGTGCCTGGCTGTCGAGATTCGCGCAACATCCTGATCACGTCGCGTATCCGCCAGAAGTTGCGGAAGAAATACGCCCAGAAGTTGCGCGTCGCTTCCAGCCACGCCTGGATATCCGGGCCGTAGGCGTTCGCCGCTAGCCCAGCCGCTTCGGCGAAGCCGACCAGGTCAGGTGGCACAGCCATGCGCACGTCGTGCCCGCGGCGTAACAGCTCACGGCCGAGCGCGACGCCGGGCTCGACATCGCCACGAGTTCCGTAGAACGCCAAGACAATTCGCATCGTTAAGCCCACGTCCCACGGCGGCGGTGAATCAGCGCGAGAACCTCTAGCGCTACCTTCACCATCGGCGGCGGCATGAGCCGGTTGAGGTTCAGGTAGCGGTGGGAATCCTGCAACGCCGTCCGGAAACCACGCTCGGTCGCCCGATACGCCGCGAAAACACGATCCAGCTCAGCGGTGTTCCAGGGCTCGTCGCGCGCGGCCGCGCTCAGCGTTTCGTAGACGACGGACATCCAGTCGGTGCCGAAGGGCTCCGGCACGGGCCCGCCGTGCCGGTGGTGGCGAAGATTCGGGGTGAGGAACTCCTCGACTGCGCCGTCGTCCTGGGTGGTGAGCTCGATTTCGAGCGCCGCGGAGACCCGCTTCACTTCGCGGCGCCAGTCCTCAAGCAGGTTGGCATATTCGACGAACACCCGCGGCACGTCGCGCGTGTCTTTCTCGGCCAGCAGAGTGTATTTCAGCCACCACGCGCTCACGAGCTCCGGCGACGAACGCACGTAATGCTGACGGGCAGCGCGTTTTTCAAGCGACGCGATGACTTCCTGCGGGTGGCGCACCGCGATCACGGCTGCGACGTCGAATCCGGCCTGACGCGCCGCCTCGAACCAGATCCCGGACACGGACGTGATCTTCGGCTCCTTGATGACCACGACCGGCGCGTCCGGCAACGTGGTCAGAAATGCCTTGATCGTGCCGATGTCGGCGGCATTCTCCTTGGCGCCGAATGCACCTTGGTCCTGCATGCGCAGCGTCATGTCGTATCCAGAGCTGCCGCGGCGGCGCAGGATCGCTTCGTTGAGGTGGATGGCCGCGCGCGGCTCGAAATACCCGCGCGGATTCTCCCCGGTAGCGCCCAACAGGCCGGGCGGCAGCGCTGCACCGCACAGCGAAAGAACCCTCGTGAGCGCCGACGTTCCGGACCGGCCGAAGCCCAGCACGAACAAAGCGATCGGTTTCGCGGCACTTCCTCGGCTGTGGGTCATGGCGTCGGCTACTCTACATGTGCTGAATTGGTCCGACCCTACAGTTTCTCGGAGGCCGATCAATGCCAGTGCGGATACGTCCGGCACATGCATTTTTCAAAAGCCGCGCGTCCAACGGTGATGCGCGGCCGGACGATCGCCTCGCGTTGGTGGACCAAGCCTTCTTTGCAGGGCACCGCGCCGCCGGCCAGAAGGACGTCATGCAGGTCGTGTGGCTTTATGAGCATCCGATCGACCTCGACGGGCTGCGGCGTTTTCACCACAATCTCGGCTACGGGTTGCTGGGACGGCGCATCGAGCGGTCACCCCTTCCGTTCGCTCGTCCCCGGTGGGTTTTAGATCGGGGGCCATCGGAGATCGAGTTCGCGGAACGCGCCCGTCCACGAACTGAACTCGGCGACTGGGCCGACGAACGCTCACAACTGCCGACAGATCCGGAGTGGGGGCCCGGCTGGCATCTCGCCGTGCTTCCCCTGACGGACGGCTCGACCGCAGTCAGTCTGGTCGCTTCCCACTACCTGCTCGACGGCATCGGGCTTGTCGTCGCGCTCATCGATGCGCTCATGGGTACCAAGCGCGAGCTTGGCTATTCACCGCCGCGTTCACGCACTCCATTTCGCGCGGTAATTCAGGACCTCCGCCGAACCGCTCGGGACACACCCGCGGTTGCCCGGGCGCTTGTCGCGGCGCCAAAACTGGTCCGACTTGGCCGGCCCGATGGTGCCCCGCCGGCACCGCGACCCGTCGCGGTCAGTGGAGGTGGCGGCGATGAGCCCGTCATCGTGCCGGGTGTCACCATCAGTGTCGACTTGGACGAGTGGGATGCCCGCGCGAACGCCCTCGGCGCGACGAGTAACACGTTGGCCGCCGGGTTGGCCGCCAAACTGGGCGAACATACGGGATACCGTCATGGCGACGACGGCCCCGTCACCGTGCAACTTGTTATGAGCGACCGCACCGAGGGCGATGCCAGGGCCGTCGCGGTGTCGCTTGCCCGTGTCCACATCGACCCGATGCGGGTAACGACCGATCTGAGTGCGGCCCGTGCCGACATCAAGCAGACACTAAAGACATTGCGGGAGACGCCGCATGAGTCGTCGGCGCTCGAAGCGCTGACCCCGTTCACGCCGAAATGGACGTGGAGACGGGCGGTCGACAACGCGTTCGCCGACCCGGATCACCCGGTGGTGTGTTCCAACATCGGCGACGTCGGCTCGATAGTGAGCCTGCTCGATGGCACCCACTGCGATTACGCCTTCGCACGCGGGACAAGGCAACACGTAACGCGACGGTGGCTTGAGCGAATCGGCGGACAAATGCAGCTCCTGTCGATGCGCGTGCCCATGCTCGGCAAGATTTTCATCCACATTCTCGTCTACCAACCCGGCGCCGAGAACACCAAACCCGCTTTGCGTGAGCTGGCTAAGCGCACCCTGGGTGAGTTCGACCTGACTGGCGACATCGACTAACTGCCGCCTGGACTTTGAACTACAGTTCCTCGGCGTCGACAGCGTTCTTGACTTTCTGCGCGTGCGCCACCTGCTGTGCGGTGTAGTTGATGAGCAGCGCCACCCCACAGACCAGCAACGCCACCCCGGCCAGCCACTGCAGGCCGTAGGTATAGCCGTGGTCCAGCGCATGCAGCTGGGCGGCGTTCATAGAGGTCACCGGTCCGTTGGTGCCGCCGAGCTGCAAGGTGCGTGACGTGATGACGACCTGGATGACGACCAGCACCAGCGGCCCGCCGAGGCTTTGCAGCATCACCGCGATCGCCGTGGCGGGCCCGATGCGGTCCAGGCCGACGCTGGCGACCAGCGATAGCCCGAGCGGGATGCCGATCATGCCGAGACCGGTCGCGCCGGCGATCATGGGCAGCACCAAGTTCGGGAAATACGGGATGTCGTGGTTGAGCGTGGGGCCGGACACCATGGCGCCGAGGACCAGGATGCCGCCGGCGATCACCACCATCCGCGGTGAGAACCGCGTCACCAGCCGCGACGCCGCGCCCGCCCCGATGGCCATCGCTAAGGCGAATGGGATGAAGCCGACAGCGGCGCGCAGCGGACTGTAGCCCATGATGCTCTGCACATACACCGCGATCAGGACGGTCAGCGTGAAACCCACCCCACGGACCAGGAACATGGCCGTGAACGTGGCCAGCCGGTTGCGGTCTAAGAACAGATTGAACGGCACGACGGGATTCTTGGCGGTGCGCTCCACCACGGCGAACGCCACGAAAGCGGCCAGTGCCACGACAAATGAACCGATCGTGGTAGCCGACAGCCAGCCCGCCTCCGGTCCCATCGACAAACCGAAAACCGCTGCGGTACAAACCAATGTCGCCAGTACGGCCCCGGTGGCGTCGAGCTTCATCCGCTCTCTCTGCGTTTCCGACAGCATGGTGCGGGCCAGGTAGATCACCGCAAGCCCGATCGGCACGTTGACCAAGAACGCGAGCCGCCACGACACCACGGTGAGCGCGCCGCCGACCACCAGGCCCAGCACTGCGCCGATAGCGCCCATCGCGCCGAACACAGCGGTCGCCGCATTGCGCGTCGGTCCCTTCGGGAATGTGGTCGCCACCAGAGCCATGCACGTCGGCGCAACGATCGCGGCGGCCGCGCCTTGCGCCAGCAGGGCCAGGACCAGCGCTGCCCCGTCCCAGGCGATGCCGCAGATGGTGGAGGCGAAGGTGAACAGTGCGACCCCGAGGATCAAGGTCCGCTTGCGGCCGATGGTGTCACCGAGGCGGCCGCCCAGCAGGATCAGGCCGCCGAAGGTCAGCGCGTAAGCGGTGATCACCCAGCTGCGCCCGGCATCTGATAGGCCGAGCTCGTTCTGGATCTTGGGAAGCGCGAAGACCGCGATCGGGCCATCCATCGCCGCCATCAGCTGTATGCCGCCGATTGCGGAAACGACGCTGATGAATTGTCGAGACGGGAGACGCCTGGCCTGCAGCAGCGTGGCCGGTGCGTCGTCGAGAACCGCCATAGCGGGCCACCCTACAGTACGTGTGTACAATACGCCGAGCCTTGCGAAGCGGCTTATTGGGCATATGGCGAATTTTGCCGAAACACTGGTTTGAGCTCGCGGGCCTTGAGTATGGTTTGGTTGCTGTTCGACTCATGTTGAACTAGACGTGTCTGCAGAACCGATGAGGGTCGATCCGTTGGAGGACGATTTTCGTCCCGCCAACGGGTGGAAGGTTGGGTGCGGTGGTCGAACCTGGTGTGCGCGACGTTGACGTCGCGGAAGCCCGGTCCGATGTCGCGGTAGCGGACCTGGAAGACGTCGGCGAACCGAACGGCGACGGGCTCACATTCCCCGATTACGATCCCCCGACCGCACCCCTGCCGCGAGCACCTCAAGCACTTCGGGCACCAGCTAAGCGTCGAAGTCGGCGATTTGGGATTTTGAAAGCGCTGGGGCGACTGTGGATTCCGTTGGTCATCCTGGTGGTGATCGGCGCCGGAGGAATGACGGTGTCGCGGCTGCACAACATCTTCGGCGCAGAGAAACGCCCGGCGTATGCCGACAGCCAGATCAACGACCCCGCGCCGTTCGACCCCAAACACCTGACGTACGAGGTTTTCGGGCCCCCCGGGACTGTCGCGAAAATCAGCTACTTCGACGTCAACGGCGACCCGAAGCGGGTCGACGCGGCGCGTTTGCCGTGGTCGTTGACGTTCGCGATGACCGAGGCGACGGCGGTCGGGAACGTCGTGGCGCAGGGCGACAGCGACGTCATCGGCTGCCGCATCGTGCTGGACGGCGTGGTCAAGGCGGAGCGGATCGCGCATGAAACGAGCGCGTTTACCTTCTGCTCCCTGAAGTCCTCATGAGCAATCACCAGCTGCACAACAGCCGGCTGTTTGTCGCGCGGACCATCCGCCGACTGTCGGTGCCGATCATCTTGGCGTGGTTGGCGATCACCGTCCTCGTGAGCGTCGGCGTCCCGTCGTTGGAGCAGGTCGAAAGAGCACATTCGGTATCGCAGAGTCCCAAAGATGCGCCGTCGGTCAAGGCGTTGAATCGCATGGTCACCGACTTCAAGGAAGCGAGTTCCGAGAGCGTCGCGATGGTCGTCTTGGAGGGCCAAAACCCTCTGGGCCACGATGCTCACGAGTACTACAACCGCTTGATCCGGCAGTTCCAAGACGACCCCACACACATTCAGCACATTCAGAATTTCTGGGGTGATCCGCTGACGGCCGGCGCCGCGCAAAGCGCGGACGGCAAGGCCGCCTACGTTCAGCTGAATCTCACCGGTCATCTGGGCGCGGCCGAGGGCAACGCAGCAGCCGAGGCTGTCCGCGACATCGTGGCCCGAACGCCGGCGCCCGCCGGGGTGAAGGCCTATGTCACCGGCCCGGCGGCGATCGCTTCGGATATGGGCCGCAGTGGCGAACGAACGGTCATTTTGGTCACGGTGGTGAGCCTCGCCGTGATTTTCATTATGTTGCTGCTCGTCTACCGCTCGATCATCACCGTGGTGCTCTTGCTGCTGATGGTCTGGATCGAATTACAGCTGGCGCGAGGAATTGTCGCGTTCCTCGGCTATCACGAGATCGTTGGCCTTTCCACCTACGTGGTCAATTTGCTGGTGTCGATCGTGATCGCGGCGGGAACGGACTACGCGATCTTTTTCACCGGGCGGTACCAAGAGGCGCGCCAGGCCGGCGAGGACCGGGAAACCGCGTACTACACCACCTATCGCGGGGTTGCGCGTGTGGTCTTGGCGTCCGGCGTAACGATCGCCGGGGCGCTTTTCTGCCTCGGCTTCACCCGGCTGCCCTACTTCCAACCCCTGGGCGTGCCATGCGCGGTCGGAATATTGGTGGCGGTGGCGGTGGCCACCACCCTGACTCCCGCGGTCCTCACACTCGGCAGCCGGGTCGGGCTCTTCGACCGCAAACGCGAGATCAAGTTCCGCGGCTGGCGGCGGATAGGCACGGCGATCGTGCGCTGGCCCGCCCCCATCCTCATCGCGACATTGGCCGTCGCCCTTATCGGACTACTGACGCTGCCGGCGTACAAACCCAGCTACAGCGACCAGAAATCGATCCCCCAAAATATCCCTGCCAATCTCGGATATGCGGCCGCGGCGCGACATTTTCCCCCGTCACGAATGATGGTGCCGGAGATCCTCCTCGTCGAGGCCGACCACGACTTGCGCAATTCCGCCGATTTTCTGGTATTGGAGAAACTCGCGAAGGCCGTCTTCGCCGTTCAAGGTGTTTCCAATGTGCAGGCCATAACTCGACCCACAGGCGCCCCGATCCAGCACACGACTATCCCATTTATGCTCAGCATGCAGCAGGCCGCGATGCTGCAGAACATGGCGTTCCAAAAAGACCGCATGAACGACATGAAAAAGCAGGCTGACGAGCTCGGCGAAACGATCGGCATCATGCAGCACATGTACGCACTGATGCAAGAGCTCTCCAGCACGACCCACCACATGGTCGGCGAAACGAAAGATATGGAGCAGATCACCTACGAGCTGCGGGACCATATCGCGGATTTCGAGGACTTCTGGCGGCCGATCCGAAGCTATTTCTACTGGGACAAGCACTGCTTCGATATCCCCATCTGCTATTCGCTGCGATCCGTATTCGACTCAGTCGACGGCGTCGACGACATCAGCGACAAGCTGCACGATCTGGTCGGCGACCTCGACAAGATCGACATACTCATGCCGCAGCTGCTCGCGCAGTTCCCCGAGATGATCCAGATCATGCAGAGCATGCGGACCATGTTGCTCACCATGCACAGCAGCATGTCCGGGATCTTCGGCCAGATGGACGAGTCGAGCAACGACCCGACGGCCATGGGAAAGGCGTTCGACGCCGCCAAAAACGATGACTCCTTTTACATTCCGCCAGAGGTCTTCAAGAATCCGGACTTCAAGCGGCTGCTCAAAATCTTCTTGTCCCCCGACGGGAAAGCCGTCCGGATGCTCATCACACAAAGGGGCGACCCGTCGACACCCGAAGGCATTGCGCGGGTCGAGCCGATAAAAACCGCGGCCGAGGAGGCGCTGAAGGGCACCCCATTAGAAGACGCAAAAATCTACCTCACCGGCACCTCAGCGATGCTGAAAGACATGGTCGACGGGTCCAAATGGGATCTGCTGATCGCAGGTGTCGCCGCGCTATGTCTCATTTTCACCGTCATGCTGATCATGACCCGAAGCTCTATCGCTGCCATGGTTATCGTCGGCACTGTCGCCCTTTCGCTGGGCTCGTCCTTCGGCCTGGCAGTGCTGGTCTGGCAGTACTTCCTCGGAATACCGCTCCACTTCGCGGTACTCGCAATGTCGGTGATTGTCCTACTGGCAGTGGGATCCGACTACAACTTGCTGCTGGTCTCCCGGATGAAAGAAGAACTCAGCGCCGGCATC
>DAIODV010000010.1:6783-23655 GCA_036746615.1 Mycobacterium sp. | reverse complement strand
CGGGTCGTGCACGGCGGAGCTACGTTCTACCAGCCGACCCTGATCGAGGACGCGGTCATCGACAAACTTCACCAGCTATCAGCGCTGGCGCCGTTGCACAATCCGCCCGCTTTGTCGGGTATCGCGGTGGCCCGCAAAATGCTGCCGGACGTGCCGCACGTCGCGGTGTTCGACACAGCGTTCTTCCATGAACTGCCTGCGGCGGCGGCTACTTACGCCATCGACCGTGATCTGGCGGCCAAGTGGCGCATCCGCCGGTACGGATTCCACGGCACGTCGCACCAGTATGTCAGCGAGCAGGCGGCGGCGTTCTTGGACAGACCACTGGCGGACCTGAATCAGATTGTGCTGCATCTGGGTAATGGCGCCTCGGCCTCGGCGATCGCGGCGGGACGGCCGGTGGACACCTCGATGGGGTTGACGCCGTTGGAAGGTCTGGTGATGGGAACCCGCAGCGGCGACATCGACCCCGGCGTCATCGGCTACCTGTGCCGTGCGGCGCAGATGAGCGTGGACGAGGTCGAAGCGATGCTCAACGAACGGTCCGGCCTGCTAGGCCTGGCTGGTGAGCGCGATTTTCGCCGGTTGCACGAAATGATCGAATCCGGTGACAAGTCAGTACAATTGGCCTATGACGTGTTCATCCATCGGCTGCGCAAATATGTCGGTGCTTACCTGGCGGTGCTGGGCCGCACCGACGTGGTGAGCTTCACTGCCGGCGTCGGCGAGCACGTCGCGTCGGTGCGCCGCGACGCGTTGAGCGGACTAGGCGGGCTGGGCATCGAGATCGATGAGCAGCGAAACACGCAGTCCGCCAAGGAGGCTCGGCGCATTTCCACGGATGCTTCCGCGATTGCTGTGCTGGTGATTCCCACCAACGAAGAGCTGGCGATCGCCCGCGACTGTGTGCGTGTGATCTAGGCCAGGAAGCCAAGACTGCGCCGGCCGGCCCCGACCGACGGCGTCGGATCGGTCTGCAGCGTCTTCGACAACAGCTCGTAGTAGACATCGCGGAAGTCGGTCGTGGGTTTGAGATCGCCGTTGTCGAGATCGGTCAGACTGGGCTCCTCGCCATAGAAGCCGCCCTTAACTGGGCCTCCGGCGACGAAGACGGGTCCCGCGGTGCCGTGATCGGTGCCCTGCGATGCGTTGGCCCGCACCCGCCGCCCGAATTCCGAGTAAGCCAGCAGAACAACGTTTTTGCCGTACCGGTCTTCGGCCATCTGGTCAAGGAATGGCGCCACGGCTTCGTCGAGGGTCTGCAGCAGACGCTGCTGGGTTTCGCGTTCGTCTGCGTGCGTGTCGAAACCACCTAGCTGCACTGCATAGACGCGGGTGGGTACTGCTGCCTTGACCGCGGCGGCCACCATGGCCAGCTGGCCGGCCAGCGAGTTGTGTTTTTCGCCGCAGGGCGTGTTGGCCGCACCGAGGGTCGTATCGGTGATACGGGTCGCGCGGTAGGCGTCGCAGACGGCCGCCATCGCCGGCGTGTCGTTAGAATCGTCTGCGCCGAGCGCGTCCATGAGCTCGGCGAAGCTGTCCGCCGCCTCCGGTTTGTCGGAGGGTGAAAGCGCCGCCGCCGTGCACTTTTCACCGACAGCAAGCGGCGGCAGAACCGAGCCGATATTGACCGCACGCAGCGGGTCGTCGCCGGTGGCGTCGAGCCAGCGGCCAATCCAACCCGTCGCGACGGGCTCGGCCGGAGACGCGGTCTGCCAGATGTCCATCGACCGGAAGTGGCTGTGGTCGGGCTGTGGATAGCTGGCGCCGCGAACAATCGCGAGCTTTCGGTTATGCCATTGCTGAGCCAGGCCCTTGAGTGCTGGATTCAGTCCAAGCTGGCTATCCAAGCGAAGAACATCGCTTGCGGCATAAGATAGTTCGGGCCGGGCGTCATGATAAGCATTGTCAGCATAGGGAATCACGGTGTTGATGCCGTCGTTACCGCCGTACAGCGTGAGAATCACCAGCACGCCAGTGCCGTCAGCGAGGGGCCGCCGCTCTGCCTCCCGCGTCAGGTCGGGCCAGCTGACCGCGCAGGCACCCGACAGTAGCCCGGCCGCGCCGAGGCCAGCGCTGGCGATCAGGAACTTGCGGCGATTCAATTCGGGCATCGGCACTCGCTATGACGTCAGGTATTCAGGTGTGTTGACGGCTGCCGCGACGAGCCGGACCGGCCTGTGTACTAAAGGCTTTAGCGCTGCGACGGTCCGGTCCGACCATGCCCCGACACCGATCAGATAGCCGACAGCGTCGATCCGGTCGCTGGCGGCGGTGTCTTCGATGCTGGACATGTCGCCTGCTCGTGCCAGTTGGCTCGCGGTGCGCATCCGTACATCGGCGCTAGCGGTGGTCATCCAGACCCGGCCGTGCGGCCACCCGCCGACATCGGGCGGATAGAAGGGTCGCTGCCCCAGTCCCCGTAGCGTGGCATTGATCAGCTGCAGACGCGGCGGGGAGTCGACCGGGATGCGCAACGTGCGGATGACTCCGACGAGCCACTCGACAGGCGTGTTGACGGTGATCGCCCGGCTGCTGATGAATTCGTCGTCGGTGAGGATTGCTCGAGTCAACGCTCGCAGGTTTCGGTTGGGCCCGTAGGCGGTGACCAAACGGTCGAGTGTCTGCGGCGACGGCGGCGTGTCAGAGGCAAGCTGCTGCCACAGTCGTCTGGCGACGTATTGCGGGGATTTCGGTTGGGACAGCACGATCTCGCAAAATCCTGCCGCGTCGAAGTTGCGAGTGACCCCGAAGATCGTTTTGGCCGTGTCGTCGCGGCGCTTGGACACAACTGACGTTTCGCCATTAGGCCGGATGACCCACCCGGTCAGGGCCCGGGCACCCTCGCGCACATCATTCTCGGTGTAGCCGTCGCCATGACCCAGCGCGAACAGTTCCATGAACTCGCGGGCAAAGTTCTCGTTGGGAGCCTTGGCGGTGTTGCTCTGCCCATCGAGCCAGCGCAGCATCGCCGCGTCGGTCAGCATGGCATAAGCGAGGGGGCGGAAGTCGCCGAGCGACAGGGTGCGCAGCTTTTGGTTCTGCGCCGCCATGTGAGCCGCGACCCTGACCTTCTGAGCAGAGGTGGCAAAATGGTTGTGCCACAACAATGTCAGCTTCTCATGGATGGGCTGCTGCACCGCTATCATGCGGCGCACCCACCACTGGGACAGCTCGGTCATCTGCCCGGACAGGCGGCGGTTGAACTCTTTGCGATCCGCGACCGCAGCCCCCCTACCAGGACGACGCAGAATGGGCAGCGCCGGCATCGGTGTTGCTAGGGCCCCCGGGTCGGCGTCGGGATCGGCGGCCAGAGCGGTGTCCACATACCGCGGCCAATCTTGACCAGCCACGGCGTCGACCTGAGGCCCGGTCACACCGAACCCGACCCGGCGCAGCACCCGAGCGGTGGTGATCCACCCATCCGACTGGCCGGCCATGGCATAACTGTGCCTGACTTCGCTGTGCTCAGCCTGTGTAGAACCGGAAACAGGATCAGCACGGGCGTGTGACCCTTCAGTCGTGCGGCCGGCCGTGGCAGAGCCATTCATCGGCACCGAGGCATTGGCCAGCGGTCTCCTTAACCAGCATCAGCTAAGGACGCGACACCGGCTCGTGTTTCCCAACGTCTACCTGCCGAATGATGTCCCGCTGTCGCTAGCCCGACGAATTGCTGCTGCCTGGTTGTGGGCCAGTCGCGAAACGACCATCGCTGGTCTGGCCGCGGCTGCGCTGCACGGCGCCAAGTGGATCGACGACGACATCACGGTTGAGCTCATCCACCCCAACACTCATCCACCGCGCGGCATTCTGACCCGCCGCGATGTGCTGCGCGACGGCGAAGTCACTGCTGTCGCCGGGATGGCGGTCACCACGCCGGAGCGCACCGCATTCGACATCGGTCGCCGTGAGCAGCGCCGCGCGGCGGTCGCCCGCTTGGACGCGCTCGCGCACGCAACAGGTTTGAAGGTCGACGACGTGATGTGCATTGCTCAGCGTCATCCGCGGGCGCGCGGACTGCGGACACTCGAGACGGCACTCGGACTCGTCGATCCCGGCGCGCAATCTCCGCGGGAGACCTATCTGCGGCTTCTTCTCATCGAAGCTGGCTTGCCGCGACCACAAACTCAGATTCCGGTGATCGCCGACGACGAGACGTATTACCTAGACATGGGCTGGGAAGACTGCATGGTCGCCGTCGAGTACGACGGCGAGCATCATAGGACCAATACGCGCCAATATCGCAAGGACATTCGGCGGTTGGAGACGTTGCAACGCCTCGGGTGGATCCTAATCCGGGTAATCGCGGGCGACCGTCCCGTCGCGATCCTGCGACGGGTGCGTCATGCGCTCGACGCGCGGAGATCGAGTGTGAACTCAGGGTTTTCAGTGTGAAACTACGGTGGCCAATTAGCGAAAATCCCGCCGCAGGTTCACACTTGACGCCGCAGGTTCACACTCGAGTCAGAACGTCGATGTCGGTCGCACCCGGTTAGCCAGGTCCACCAGCGTGTAGCGGTGCCCCTGGGTGGGCGCTACGCGAGCAAGTCCGCGCAACGATGCCTCGACGCCGAGCCGCAGGCCATGTTCGGTAAACGGAAAGCCGAGAATGTGATTGGTGCTGGCCTCGTGTTCGCCCAGCCAGTCCAACGCGCTACCCAGTACCAGCGCCCGAATCTGCAGCACCCGCGGTTCGGTGGGCGGCAGCGCCTCCACCCGCCGTGCGGCGTCGCGGATCTCTTCTTCGGTGATGTCGCCAGCCGAGCGGCCCGACAGCAGCGTCACTGCACTGGTCAGCCGCGCGGTGGTGAAATGTCGTGAGGTGGCGGGTACTTCGTCGAGAGTGCGTACCGCTCCGGCTCGATCTCCTTCGACCGAGTGCGCGCGGGCCAATCCGAAGGCCGCCGAGATCACACCGTCGTCGGTCTTCCAGACCTGTTCGTAATACTTGTGTTCGTCTGAGCTGCCGGCCAATTCGGCAGTCGCGGCCAGGGCCATCTTGGGCGCCAATTCGCCGGGGAAGGTATCTAACACCTCGCTGAAATCCTTGATCGCCGAGTCGTAATCGCCGGTGAGCAGTTCCGAGACGGCGCGGTACCACACTAGCCGCCATCTCCAGCCGACCCGGTCGGCCAAGTCGTCGAGTTTGCGGGTCGCCTTCGCGACATCGCCGAGGTCCAGTAGCGCGCGCACCTCCATCAGCGGCAGCTCGACGGACTCCGACAAGTCGATGTCGTCGGAATCCATTGCGCCGTGGCGAAATGCGCGCAGCGAGTCCAGGGTCTGCACCGGTTGCGATAACACGGTCGCTTGCAGCAGCGGTGCCGCGACATCGGCAGGATCGACCAGCGGCACCTGTAGCGCGGTGATTATCTCCTTGGCGGTCAGCTTCTCCGAATGCACTTGGCCGTCAAGGTATACATCAGTGTGCGCCACCAACAGGTCTTCGCCGAATGTGGAGCGGCTGCGGGAAAAGATCGTCGACAAGCCGGGCCGACGCACACCGGTGTCCTGGGCGACCACCTCACGCAGCACACCGGACAGCTGCCCGGACATCTCCTCGGCGCTGGCGAACCGCCGCCGCGGATCCGGATCGATTGCGCGCCGCAACAATCGGCCGAACGAGTCGTACTTAGCAAGCACTGGGTCATCTTCGGGAAGCCCGTCGACGTAGCGGCCGCCGCGGGCACGCAATTTCAACGTCAGAGCGGCCAGTGTGCGGCCGACAGTGTAGATGTCGCTGGCAATCGTCGGGCCGGTCCGCACGATCTCGGGCGCCTGGTAACCCGGTGTGCCATAAAGGTATCCAAACGAGTTGATCCGTGAGACGGCTCCCAGGTCGATCAGCTTGAGCTGCTCCTCGGTGAGCATGATGTTTTCCGGCTTCAGGTCGTTGTAGACCAAACCGATGGAGTGCAGGTAGCTCAGCGCCGGCAAGATTTCCAATACGTAGGCGATGGCTTCGGCGACGGGCAGCTTCTCGCCTTTGCGGCGCTTGAGCGATTGCCCACCGACGTACTCCATCACGATGTAGCCGACGGGTTCGCCGTGCCGGTCGGTGTGCTCGACGAAGTTGAAGATCTGCACGATCGACGGGTGCACGACCTCGGCGAGGAACCGTCGTTCGGCCATCGCGATCGCCTGGGCCTCGGCGTCGCCGGAATGCACCAAACCCTTGAGCACCACCGGGCGATCGTTGACATTGCGGTCGCGGGCCAGGTACACCCAGCCCAGCCCCCCGTGTGCGATGCAACCCATGATTTCGTACTGGCCGGCAACCAATTCGCCCGGACTTAGTTGCGGCAGAAACGAATACGGGCTTCCGCAGTAAGGGCACCAGCCCTCCGACAGTGCCTTGGCATCTGCGCTCGATCGCCCCACCGGCCGGCCACAGTTCCAACAGAACCGTTTCGACTCCGGCACAACCGGATTGGGCATCAATGCTTCGACAGGGTCGATGTCGGGCACCCGCGGGATCTCGACGAGGCCGCCGCCTAGCCGCCGGACCGGTGCCCGCGGTGCCGCTTTGACGCGTTCTTGTGGCTCGGTGTCGACGATGTGCACGGGCGTGGCTTCGGAGTCATCGTCGAAATCCGGTCGGAACACCGCCTGCGTGGTCACGGGGCGGAACCCCTGCGATGACGAGTCCACCGTCGCGTCGGCAGGCTGGGTGCCCGGACCAACTTCGACGTCGTCCGGGTCTCGGCGCTCCTGCTCGGCCATCAGTCCACATACCTCGCGCTCGGCGCGGCCGGCGCTGGACCGAGCACCGTTAACCACTTGCGGTACAAGGCGTTCCAGGTGCCGTCGCGGCGTATGCGTTCCAAGGTGCCGTTGACGAACCGGACCAACCCGGTGTTGTCCAGCTTGATCCCGATGCCGTACGGCTGGGTGCCCATGTTGGGCCCGACGATGTGCAGGTACGGGTCCTGGGACACCAGCCCGGCCAGGATGGAATCATCGGTGCTGACCGCGTCGACTTGGCGCTGCTGCAGCGTCACCAGACAGTCTGCCCAGTTCACCACCTCGACCACGATCGGCGGCGGGGCGATCTCGCGGATCCGGTGCAGAGACGTGGTGCCCCGCGCGACGCAGACCCGCTTGCCGGACAAATCGGACGGCTTGGTGATCGGAGAGTCGCGCGATGCCAGGATGCGCTGGCTGGCGTCGAGGTAGACGGTTGAGAAGTTGACCTGCTTGCGCCGCTCGCAGGTGATGGTCATGGTTTTGACGACGACGTCGACCTCCGAGCGTTCCAGCGCGGTGATCCGCTCGTCAGACGACAAGATCCGGTACTCGACCTGCGACGGACTGCCGAAGATATCGCGTGCCACCTCACCGGCGATGTCGACGTCGAAGCCCGTGATCTCACCGGTGATCGGGTCGCGGAAGCTGAACAGGTTGCTGCCGATGTCCAGGCCGACGATCAGCCTGCCGCGGGCACGGATGTTGGCCACCGCCGCGTCGGCATCGACGGGGTTGTCGAAGGGCCGCAGGCTGGCGGTGGGATTGCAGCTGTCGGCCGACGTGTCCGGGTGCAGAGGCGGTTGCGGTGGCATCTCCTGCATGCCGGCCGGTGTGGGTGGCGGCAGCGTCGGCACTGGCGTCACCACCATCGCGCCCGATTGACTGCAGCCGGCCAGCAGCGTGGCTGCCGCCAGCGCGCCGCAGAGAATCCGCCGCCGCATCATCGGTACTCGCTTAGGCGGGGCCACAACCCCAACGCGACCGCGACGGCCGCGCCCAGGCTCAGCACGACGCCACCCACCGTCGCGCCGGCCAGCCCGCCGCGCGCGGAGAGGATGTCATCGCGCAGTTCGTTTCGGCTCTGCTCCATCGCCTTACCGAGCGCGCGGTCGAGTTTGTCGAACGCCGGGGTGGAGTCGTGCTCACCGCTACCCAGCGCGACCTGGGTGGCGGCCCGATAATTGCCGACTGAAATGTAGGAGTTGATCCGGTCATCCGCGCGTCGCCACTGGGTCAGCAGATCCGCAGCGCCCTGTAAGTCGCCCTTGTCGACGGCGTCGCGGCGAGAGAGATATTCGTCGAGCTGCTTGTGCATGGCGTCGATGCGTTCGTAGAAGGATTGCTTGCGGACCTCTTCGTCACCGCGCCGGATCAGTGACAGCGTCTCGTCGGCGCGAGCCTGCTGAGCATTGATGGACATATCGGTGATCGTCTTCAGCGACTCTGCCGCAGTGTTTTTGGCGCTGCGGCTGCCACTGGTGGAAATCGCAAGAGCGGTCCCCACCCAGACCACCATAACGAGAATCGCGAGTGCACCTGCGACAAGACCAGGGTTGATTCGGCGTTTGGTGCGACGAGCCAGCCAACGGTGGGAGAAGGCGCCGAAGACCGCTGTGGCGGTGACGATCAGGATCACCGGCGCCGGAATCTGCGTCGACGCCGTCGTCTCGGCATCCACCCGCGCCGTCGTTTCGCGATAAAGCTGTTGCGCGTCCGGCAGGATCGTGGACTGCATCAGTGCCGACGCCTCGGAAAGATACGACGACCCGACCGGGTTACCCGCCCGGTTATTGGTGCGGGCAATCTCGATCAGCCCGGTGTAGACCGCCAGTTCGGCGTTGATCCGCCCGAGCAACTGCACCAGCGGCTCATCGGTCAGCCCGCTGGATGCGCGAGTCACCGCCACGGCCGCGTCAGTGATCGCCTGCTCGTAGCGCTGCCGAACGGTCCGCGGTTCGGCCTGCGCGATGAACGCGGTCGCGGCGGCGGCGTCGGCCACCGACAGCGTGGTGTAGAGCCGTCCGGCCGCGAACGCCAGCGGCTCGGTGTGCTTCAACACGGTGGTCAGCACCTGCTGGCGCTGGTTGATCGTGGTCGAAGTGGCAAATGCGCTGAGCCCGCCCAGCATCGCCAAGATGAGACCGATAGCGAGGATGCGCCCCGGCGTCGTCGCGATGAACCACCAGCGGGGGTGAGCCGGTTCAGTCGGCGACCGCGAACCCAACGGTTCGGTCGACGGATGCGCCAGCTCAACGGTCACGTCTGCTCGGACCTCATCTTTCAGGCGTACGTGTCAAAAACTCTATAAGCAAATTCTAAGAGTGTTTTCGCCAGATGCGGGGAGGTGAGGCCTGCTTATCCTGAACGCGTGCGCGGCGACGGTGACGGATGGGTGGTATCCGATTCCGGCATGCACTTCTGGGGCCGGCACGGCGCCGCGGGTCTACTGCTGAGGGCCCCCCGGCCCGACGGCACACCGGCGGTGTTGCTTCAGCATCGCGCGGCGTGGAGTCATCAGGGTGGAACGTGGGGTCTGCCGGGCGGTGCCCGCGACAGCCACGAAACCGCCGAGCAGGCCGCGGTTCGGGAAGCGCACGAGGAGGCAGGCCTGCCGGGTGAGCTGCTTTCGGTGCGGGCGGCGGTGATCACCGCTGTCGCCAGTGGCACGCACTGGACGTACACCACGGTCGTCGCGGACGCAGGTGAGCTGCTGCAAACCGTGCCCAACCATGAGACTGCTGAAATGCGCTGGGTCGACGAAGACGAGGTGGCCGAACTGCCCCTGCACCCCGGGTTCGCCGCCAGTTGGCAACGGCTACGCACGGCGCCGGCGATCGTGCCGTTGAGTCCCGGCGATGATCGGCGGCGTTACCTGCCGCGCACAGTCGAGATCGAAGCGGGTGTGTTCGTGTGGTGCACCGCGGGCACGCCTGACCACGCGCCGTCAGTGCTGAGTTCCCGGATCAGCTCGCTGCTGCAAGCGCCGAACTAAGCCGCTCGGCTGCAGCCCGCGGGTCGTCCGCGGCGGTGATGGCCCGGACCACCACGATGCGGCGCGCGCCGGCATCCAGCACCTCCGGCAGCCGGTCGCCGTTGATACCGCCGATGGCGAACCACGGTTTGCCGTGCGCCAGTTCAGCGGCAATACGCACAAGCGGGAGGCCTGGCGCTGGGCGTCCCGGTTTGGTCGGGGTCGGCCAGCACGGTCCGACGCAGAAGTAATCGACATCCTCGGCGATCGCCGCGACCACCTGGTCGCGATCGTGCGCAGACCGTCCGACCAGCGTGTCGCGCGCCACCACCAGCGGCAGGTCGTCCTGGCCCAAGTGCAGGACGTCGGCGCCGGCGGCGCGGGCGATGTCGGCGCGGTCGTTGACGGCTACCAGCGCGCCGTGTCGCCGCGCCGCGTCCGCGAGAATCTCCAGCGCCGCCAGCTCGTCCCGCGCCTCCAGCGGCCCTAGTTGCTGCTCACCCGTCGAGCCCTTGTCGCGAAGCTGAATGATGTCCACCCCGCCTGCCAGCGCGGCGTCGGCGAACTCGGCCAGATCGTCACGATCGCGGCGCGCGTCAGTACATAGATAAAGCCGCGCGCTCGCCAACCGTTCGTGCACACCGCGACGCTAGCGGCTAGCGTGGAATATCGACACGGGAGTCCGGGCGAGCCGGGCTGAGAGTGGGCATACGAATCCTGTCCTTACCGTCGAACCTGATCCGGATCATGCCGGCGAAGGGAGCGAAAGGTGCCACCAGACTCGGGATCGCTGGCCGTCATCGGCGGCGGCGTCATCGGGCTGTCGGTGGCGCGACGCGCTGCACAGGCCGGCTGGTCGGTGCGGGTGCATCGCACCGGTCAACGCGGTGCGTCGTGGGTCGCGGCCGGAATGCTCGCGCCGCACAGCGAAGGCTGGCCCGGCGAGGAGCGGTTGCTGCAGCTAGGCCTGGAATCGCTGCGGCTCTGGCAGCGGGGTGGATTCACCGATGGGCTGCCGGCGCAGGTGATTACCGCGACGGAGTCGTTGGTGGTCGCCGTCGACCGCGCTGATATCGCTGACCTGCATACGGTCGCCGATTGGCTGTCCGCGCAGGGCCACCCGGTTATCTGGGAGTCGGCTGCCCGCGACGTGGAACCGATGCTGGCACAAGGTATTCGGCATGGCTTGCGGGCGCCCACCGAACTGGCGGTGGACAATCGCGCTCTGCTCGAGGGACTCGCCGCGGCATGCGAGGAGCTCGGCGTGATATGGGATGGGCCGGTTGGTGAGCTGGATGCTGTGCAGGCTGGCGCGGTGGTGATTGCCAACGGCATCGACGCCCCGACATTGTGGCCAGGTCTGCCCATCCGGCCGGTAAAGGGTGAAGTGTTGCGGCTGCGTTGGCGCACAGGATGTATGCCGTTGCCGCAGAGGGTGATTCGCGCTCGCGTGCATGGACGGCAGGTATATGTGGTGCCGCGTTCCGACGGTGTGGTGGTGGGCGCCACGCAATACGAGCACGGCCGCGATACGGCGCCGACTGTATCCGGCGTGCGTGATCTGCTCGACGATGCGTGCACGGTGATGCCGGCGCTGGGCGAATACGAGCTGGCGGAGTGTGTCGCTGGCTTGCGCCCGATGACACCGGATAACCTGCCGCTGGTGGGGCGGCTGGATGCGCGAACGCTGATCGCCGCCGGCCACGGCCGGTCAGGTTTCCTGCTGGCGCCGTGGACTGCCGAACAGATTGTGTCCGAACTGATCCCGGTTGGAGCTCATCCATGATCATCCGTGTGAACGCCGACCAACTCGAGGTCGATGACCAGACCACCGTTGCGGGGCTGCTGCAGTCGCTGGGCTATCCCGATCGCGGTATTGCGGTGGCCGTCGATCAGACGGTGCTACCACGGTCTGCTTGGGCGACTAAGCTTTCGGCGCTTCCCGCGCCGCTACAACTCGAGGTGGTGACGGCGGTGCAGGGTGGCTGATTCGAAACTGACAATCGCCGGGCGCAGCTTCACGTCGCGGCTGATCATGGGCACCGGTGGCGCCTCTAACCTCGCCGTTCTCGAGGAAGCACTGATCGCATCCGGCACCGAGCTGACTACCGTCGCAATGCGCCGGGTGGACGCCGAGGGCGGCACCGGCATGCTTGACCTGTTAAGCCGACTGGGTATCACCCCGCTACCCAACACCGCAGGCTGCCGCAGCGCCGCGGAGGCGGTGCTAACCGCTCAGCTGGCCCGCGAAGCGTTGGGCACCGAATGGATCAAGCTGGAAGTCATCGCCGACGAACGCACGCTTCTGCCCGACGCCGTCGAATTAGTCAGGGCCGCAGAGCAATTGGTCGACGACGGGTTTGTGGTGCTGCCATACACCAACGACGATCCGGTGTTGGCCAAGAGATTGGAGGACACCGGCTGTGCGGCGGTGATGCCGTTGGGCTCGCCGATCGGTACGGGTCTGGGCATCGCCAACCCACACAACATCGAGATGATTGTCGACAAGGCCGCTGTCCCTGTGGTCCTCGACGCCGGTATCGGAACCGCCAGTGACGCCGCGCTGGCGATGGAGTTGGGATGTGACGCGGTGCTCCTGGCGACTGCGGTGCCCCGAGCCACCGACCCGCCCGCGATGGCCGCGGCCATGGCCGCGGCGGTTACCGCCGGTTATCTGGCCCGCCGCGCCGGGCGGATTCCGAAGCGGTTTTGGGCGCAGGCGTCCAGCCCCACACGATGAGCGGGCGGTATGTGGCGCTCGGCAGTTCGATGGCCGCCGGTCCCGGGATCCGGCCGAGTGCGCCGGGGGCGCCGTTCGGTTCGGGCCGATCAGCGCGTAACTACGCCCACCTGGTCGCCGCACAACTGAACCTCAACCTCGTCGACGTCACATTTTCCGGTGCCACCACCGGCCACGTCCTGGCCGAGCGTCAGCGCGGATCGCGACCGCAAATCGAGGCCTTGGACGGCTCCGAAGAGTTGGTCACCATCACCATTGGCGGCAACGACGTGGGATACGTGCCGTTGCTGATGGCCGCGACCATGCCGCGGGTTGCTCGGCTATGGCCCGCGATCGGGGCATTATTCGACCGCGACGCGCGCAGACAGGCGCTCGACGGCGTAGCGGACTCGTTGCGTGCGGTCGGCACGGCTGTGCGCCGGCGTGCGCCGCGCGCCCAGGTGGTGTTCGTCGACTACCTGACCCTGCTGCCGCCGGACGGAGTACCGGCGCCGCCGCTGTCCACTGCGGACGCCGATCTTGGCCGCTATCTGGGCGGACGGCTGGAAGAAGCCACCGCCGCGGCTGCGCAGGAGACTGGCTGCGGGCTTGTGCGCGCTGGGCAAGCCAGCCGGGACCATCACGGGTGGTCGGCAGACCCGTGGGCGACGGGTGCGGGCTGGCCGTTGCCGTGGCGACCTGCGCCTTTTCACCCCAACTCCGCAGGTATGCGCGCTGTGGCCGACATGATCATCGAATCGGGTGGCGATAACGGTTAGTTTTCGCGTCGCTGGGTAAATCTATGTGGCGAAATTGCAGCGAAACTTTGGCGAGGTAGCAAGCCGTCCACATGACCCTGACCGCAGACGCCCAAGTTTCGGGCTTCAATCACGCCGCGCTCCTGTATCACTCGGAGCTCGAATACCTCGATCTGCTGTCCCGGTTCATTTTCGAGGGGTTGGACCGCGCGGAGCCGGTGTGGGTCGCCGTACCGGGACACAAACTGGCGTCGCTGCGCAGCGCGTTGGGTGACTCTGCGGCCAACGTGACGATGGCCGACATGACCGAATTCGGCCGTAACCCCGGCCGGATCCTCGCCGCCCAGCTCGCCTTCGTCGAACGGCACCCTGGCCAGTACATCCGCATCGTCGGTGAGCCGATCTGGGCGGGTCGCACCGCCTTCGAATATCCCGCGTGCGTGCACCACGAAGCGTTGATCAACATTGCCCTGGCGGACTCATACGCGACTGTGCTGTGTCCCTACGATGCGTCAGGCCTGGAAACCAGTGTCTTGGCAGATGCCCGCGTCACCCATCCGCAGATCTGGCAGGGAGGGTCGCGCAAACAGAGCCCGGAGTTCGCGCCCGACGCTGCGCTCGACCAATGCAACAAACCGCTGACGACAAACCCTGCCGCGGTGACGTTCACGGTCGACGAGGCGGCCGATTTGGCGGGCGCCCGCAAGTGCGGTCACCGCTACGGCCGGTTGCTCGGCATGTCCGCGGATCGCGTCGCGGATCTGCTGTTGGTGGCCACCGAGCTGGCGACCAACAGCCTCTACCACGCGGATGGCGCATGCCGACTGGCGTTTTGGTACGAGGCTGGACACGTGGTCTGCGAGGCGCGCGACATGGGCCGTTGGACGGATCCGCTCGCGGGCCGTCGGCCACCCGGCGGGAAGGGATCAGGACCATACGGGCTCTTCGTGGTCAACGCGATCGCGGATTTGTTGCGTACTCACACCACTTCGGTCGGCACGACTATTCACGCGTACCTACGGCTTGACGGTTCAGACGGAGATGGGGCCGTCTAACCTGGGCGCGGTGGCTAACAAATCAAGACCGTTCCTCGCTGGGGTTGCCGCCGTTGCGGCCATTACGTTGATGGCCGGCGGGTGCGCGTCGTCCGACGCGGTCCACCCGAGCAAGCGGGTATCAGCCCCGGATTTCGCCGCGGCGCTGCGCGGGCGGGTCAGCGCCGACGCGATGATGGCGCACCTGACGAAGCTTCAGGACATCGCGAACGCCAACGGCAACACCCGCGCGGTCGGTACTCCAGGCTACGACGCGAGCGTCGACTACGTGGCGGGCAAGTTGCGGGACAAGGGTTTTGACGTGCAGACCGTGCAGTTCGAGGCACGGGTGTTCCACTCCGACCCGGGGTCGCTGACTGTCGGCGACAGAACGTTCGAGGCGCGGGCCTTGGAGTTCAGCCTTGCCACCCCACCGATCGGGGTGACCGGACCGCTGGTTACTGCCCCCGATGACAGCCCGGCCTGCAATGCATCCGACTACGGCAGCCTGCCGGTCAATGGCGCGGTGGTGCTGGTGGACCGCGGCACCTGCCCGTTCGCTCAGAAGGAAGCCGCCGCCGTGCAGCGCGGCGCGGTGGCGCTGGTCGTGGTGGACAACGTCGTCGAAGAGCACATGGGCGGCACGCTGGGCGAGAAGACCGACGTCAAGATTCCCGTCGTCAGCGTCACCAAGCCCGACGGCGCCGCCCTGCGCCTTACCTCGGGTCCTGCGACGATCAAGCTCTCTGCGGACACCAAGACCATCCAGGCCCGCAACGTCATCGCGCAGACCAAGACCGGGTTGACCAGCGACGTGGTGATGGCCGGTGCGCACCTCGACAGCGTTCCCGAGGGTCCGGGCATCAACGACAACGGGTCCGGGGTGGCCGCAATACTGGAGACCGCACTGCAGTTGGGCAGCTCGCCGGAGATCCACAATGCGGTGCGCTTCGGCTTCTGGGGCGCAGAGGAACTCGGGCTGATCGGGTCGCGGAAGTATGTCCAGTCGTTAGATGTCAACGCGCTCGAGGACATTGCGCTGTACTTGAACTTCGACATGCTCGGTTCGCCGAATCCGGGCTACTTCACTTACGACGGGGACCAGTCGATGCCGCCGGACAAGCGGGGCAATCCGGTAGTGCCCGAGGGTTCGGCCGGCATCGAGCGTTCGCTGGCCGCCTACGTGAAGTCGGCGGGTAAGACTCCGCGGGACACCTCGTTCGACGGCAGGTCTGACTATGACGGGTTCACGTTGGCGGGTATCCCGTCGGGCGGATTGTTCTCCGGCGCGGAGGCCAAGAAGTCCGCGGAGGAGGCGAAGCTATGGGGCGGAACAGCCGACCAGCCGTTCGACCCGAACTACCACAAGAGCACTGACACCTTGGACCACATCGACCGCACCGCACTTGGCATCCTCGGCGGCGGTGTGGCGTATGCGACCGGGTTGTACGCCCAAGATCTCACCGGTCGTAACGGTGTTCCGGTTCGCGAAGACCGCACCCGCAACGAGCTGGCCAAGTAGCTACAGGCCGGGCAAGCAATTGACGAATGGAATCAGTCCGGGGCATTGCTGCCAAACGTTCGGCGGATTCGCGGGCGGCGGAGGCGGCGGAATGGGAGTGGGAAACTTGTTGGGCCCCTCCCAATAGTGCGCAGGAGCATGCGTCCGCACGTCATAGTCGAAGTAGTAGGTGTGGCAGATACCCGGGTCCCACACCAGGTCCGCATCCGATCGCGGTGGATCGTTCGGCATCGGTTGCCCAGGGCACCATTGAAAAGGTCCATAGGTGTAGGCCTGGGCAGTGCCTGCCCCCGCCGCTAGACCGGCCAGACCCAAACCGCCCGACACCAACACCGTCGTGGCGAGCCGGACAAATCTTCGGTTCATGGTCGCCAAGCTAGACAGCGGCGATGAATGAATCCTTAATGTCGTTGTTAGTCGCCGGTGCGCTCGAACTTGTCCTCGAAATCACCGCCAGTACAAGCGCTTTCGGTCGTCGCATTTTGCCCGCTGCCGGTGAGCACCGGAATAGGTTCTTGCAGCGGATCGGGCAGGGGGTATTCCGCAGTGAGTTTGATATGGGCCGTGCCACCAAGATTGCACGGCACGACGCCCTCGTCCTCACGGGTCCACTTCCCACCGCTGAAGACCAGTGGCACAACACCGTCGGGTGCGTGAAACAAGCTCATGCACCGATCGCCGGCGCGAAGACACTCCGTTCGGACAGTGAGATCGTCTTGCCCTGGCGCAGAATTGCCGTTCGCGTAGGTGATGGTTTCGTGGTAGCGGCCGTGCAGCGCTGAGGCCGGCGATGCCGCCCGTGGCGGTAAGGCAGCCGGGTCGGGAATTCTGGCGACGTCGGGATCGCCTGTGCGGGTGAAGGTTACGCGTCGTTTTCCGGAGCTGCAGCTGTTCGTGGTTGACCTGGTGGTATCGCCCGACAGCGTGCCGTCGGGCTGTGGCTGCAGGGTGAACACCACCCACACCTCCGCCGGGGCGTTATTGCACTGCGTTGATCCCAGGCCCACGGCAACCCAATTGCCGCCCACCTCGTCGAATACCAAATTCGACACGAGCACGATTCCGCTGCCACCCAGGTATGACGCCGTCGCGACGCAGCCGCCCGCGCCGCAGGTCGAGCG
>DAIODV010000010.1:0-6773 GCA_036746615.1 Mycobacterium sp. | reverse complement strand
CCCACCGCCTCCCACCCCCTGCGGGCGAGTTCGGGGGTGTACAGGCCGCGGCCGCAGCCCAGGTCGAGCGCACGCCCCAGTTGGCAGTCATCGCCGGCGCACCTGCGACCGGTTTGTCTTGGAGATCGGTGCCCGGGCCATAGTCGGCCCGGTAGGTGCCGGTGAAGGTGTGGACATTGGCGGTCACGGTGGCCGACGGCGCGGTATCGGCCGATCTTGCGATACCTGTCTGATTGCGGTGCATAAAGAGCTTGACGCCCACGAAGATACTGCCGGCGGCGACCAGCAAGGGGATAAGCACAAGTGCGGCAAGCCGAGCCTTGGAACGCGGAACCCTTGCAATTTGGGTTACCTGGGTTGGCCGCTGTTCCGGCGGCGGCGCGTGGAAGTGGACGGACTGCGGGTTGAGCTGGTGCTGCAACGCTGCGGCGAATTCTCGGCAGCTGGAAAACCGGTCGGCAGGCGCTTTGGCCATCGCCTTGGCCAGCACCGGATCCAGCCCGGCCAACTCCGGGCGGCGTTGCTCCAGCGATGGTGTAGGGGCCATGCAATGTTTGGTGATCACCACGGCGGCATTGGAGTCGACATAAGGCGGTGCGCCGGTCAGTAGGTGAAATGCGGTGCAAGCCAAGGCGTACTGGTCGGCACGGCCGTCAAGAGACTCGCCTTTCAATTGCTCGGGCGCCGCGTAGGAGACCGTGCCCACCGCCATGTTCGTCTCGGTCAGCCCTGAAATGTCATCGATGCGCCGAGCGATTCCGAAGTCGGCCAGAAAGATTCGCTGTGAGTGACTGTCCAGCAGGATATTGGCCGGCTTGACGTCGCGGTGCAGCAGTCCCCGCTGGTGTGCGTAATCCAACGCCGAGCCGACGCTGGAGATAATCGCCAGCGCATCGGCCAGCGGCATTCCGTTCGAGTAGTGCTCGCGCACAAGCCGACCCGCATCGGTGCCGGCCACATAATCCATCGAAATCCAGAACTGCTCTTCGTGTTCGCCGCGGTCATGGATGCCCAAGATGTTGGGATGCGACAAGCTGGCGGCCAAATCTGCCTCACGCAGAAAGCGCTCTCGGTATTGAGGATCAGCGGTCAACTCCGCCGACAACACCTTCAGCGCATCCTGGCGCGGTAACCGCGGATGGGCCGCCAAATAGACCGTGCCCATGGCGCCGGCGCCCAGCACCCGCAGGATGGTGAATCCCGCGAACAGTTCGCCTACTGACACCGGCATGGGCCAAATCCTAAGCCTGCCATTTCAGCGGCATGATCAAATCAATCCGATGGTGGGCAGCTATGCTGCTGGTGTTTAGCTGGCTTACTGGTTAGGCGCGGGAACGGCATGATCGGAGATGACGACGCGACGGACGGCGACACCGTCCAATTCGGAGTCTTGGGTCCGCTGCAGCTGATCGTCGGGGGCGAATTCGTGCCGCTGGGCACGCCCAAGCAACGCGCGGTGCTGGCGCTGCTGGTGGTCAACGCCAATCGACCGGTGGACATTGACACGCTGATCGGCGCCGCGTGGAATCACCGGCCACCGCAAGGCGCGCGCGCCACACTGCACGCCTATATCTCCAACCTGCGTCGCTTGATGGCTACTGCAGGCATCGACCGGACGCTGCTGGCGAGCGCAGCGCCGGGCTACCGGCTGGCCATCACACAAGATCAGTACGACCTCGGGCGTTTTCGCACCGAGAAAGACGCCGGTGTCCATGCTGCGGCCGCCGCGCAGTTCGAGCAGGCGAGCCGGCACATGGCAGATGCGCTAGCTCAGTGGCGTGGCTCGTTCTTGGAGGACCTGCGCGAATTCCAGTTCGTCGAGACTCTTGCCACGGCCTTCGATGAGGAAAAGGTTCTCGCCCACACCGCTCATGTCGAGGCTGAAATCGCTTGTGGCCGACCGGATGCCGTGATCATGGAACTCGAGGCGTTGATCACCGAGCATGCTTACCGCGAGCCGCTTTGGGCCCAGCTGATTACCGCCTACTATCTGGCGGGCCGGCAATCGGACGCCATCGACACCTACTTGCGGCTGAAATCCAGTCTGGCCGAAGACTTGGGCATTGACCCGGGCCCTCAGCTACGTCAGCTTTACGAGCAGATCCTGCGCCAGGAACCCGTGGATGTCCGCAAGGCCGCTCAGGCCCACGCAGAAGACACCATCGTGTCTTCTGTTGCCCTGAAAGGCAGCGCAACAACAATTCGCCGGCCCGCTGCGGCGGGGGTGCGCTGTGCTGACGGTCAGCGGTATCCGTTGACCGGTACGGCCACCCGGATCGGGCGCAGCTCCGATAACGACATCGTGCTCTCCGACGTGAAAGTCAGCCGCCACCACGCTGTCATCATCGACAACGGCACGACACTGGTCATTACGGATCTGGGATCGGCCAACGGGGTCCGAGTCCGTGACCAGCGGATCGATCCGAGTGCCGAATTGTGCGACGGTGACCCTATTCGCATCGGCGACCAGGAATTCACGCTGGAGACCAAGCTCCACCAGGTTGGCCAGGCTACTTAAAATCCATTAAGTCCTTCGTCGGACTCTGTTGGCAGCCGGGAACCCGGGACTGACCACCGAAAAGAGTCCACCATGACGAGCACCAGCGGCAGCAACCTCCCCCAGGCAAGTTCCTATCGGCCCGAGCCACCGCAGCTGCTGGCGACCACCATCACGGATGGAACCGCGCCGGGCGTGTATTACCGCATACAGGGAGAGCTGGTGCCGGTACTGCACATCTGGTTGGACGGCACCGTGCCAGTGTTTTTCGAGCATCACGTTGTGTTGTGGAAAGACCCGGCGCTCGGCATCGGGGTGAAAGGCAAGGGTGCGCTCAAGCGCATGATCGCCGGCATGCAGTTGCTGTTGACCGAGGCACGGGGCCCGGGACAGGTCGCGCTTTCCCGCGACGGCACCGGCCATGTGTTCCCCTTGCATTTGCGTCCCGGCGCCTCGGTCGAGGTGCGCGAGCACCAATACCTCGCGGCGACAGGCAATCTGGAATACGGATTCAGCCGGCAAAAGGGAATCAGGAACATGCTGTTCGGCTCGACCGGCTTCTTCGTGGACCGGTTCGCCGCGACGCAGTCTGAGGGCGTGGTGTGGTTGCACGGCTACGGCAACGTCTTCGAAAAGGTACTTGGCCCCGGCGAGCAGATCGACGTGGAGCCGGGAGGCTGGATATACCGCGACGAGAGCGTGCGGATGGACCCGCAGGTGTATGGGCTGCGTACCGGAATGTTCGGCGGCAGCGGGAATCTCGTCTTCAACCGCTTCACCGGCCCCGGCCGCGTCGGCATTCAGTCGATGTACCTGGACATGTCCTCCGGCGCGGAGTGAGCATGAGCCGCCGAACAGTCCATTAAGGATCCAGTAAGCGCTATCCCCCAAAGTGTTACGCATCGCGACCAGCGATGAAAACGATCAGGAAATTGAGAAAAGGAGAGTAGCAATGAAACGGGAAGTCATGGTCACGGCCGGTGCGGCGGCGATCCTCGCAGTGGGGTTGGCGGGCTGTTCTGGCGGCAGCAAGTCGGTCAGCACGCCCAACGGTGGAGTAGCTGCGGCGAGCGAGTCGAACACCAAGGTGGTTATCGACGGCAAGGACCAAAACGTCAAGGGTCAGGTGGTCTGTGCTACCACCGCCGGCAGCGTGAACATCGCTATCGGTGGGCCCGCCGCCGGTCCAGGTGGCGGCACGGGTATCGGTGCGGTGTTGACCGATGCCAATCCGCCCGCGGTGACTTCTGTTGCGTTGGGCAATGTCAACGGTGTGGCGTTGGGCGTCGGTGGGACCACCGGCAACGCCAAGGCCACCAAGGACGGCAAGTCCTACAAGATCAGCGGCACGGCCAGCGGCGCGGACCTGACCAACCCGATGGCAGGACCGGTGACCAAGCCCTTCGAAATCGACGTCACCTGCCCGTAGTCAAATCACTGATGCCAGAAAGGAATACCGGAAATGAAGATCCTCCCGGCTAACATCGAGGAACAGATCGACCGCGTCGATCGCAACCGTAGCCTGATCATCGGGATCGGCAGCGGAGTGCTCGCACTCTGGTGCCTCTACCGCGTGCTCTGGTCGCTCTACCTCATGATGACGTACGACTTTTTGTTCGGGTCGCTGTTATTTGGGGTGGTGCTGTGGGGCGTGGTTGGCGCCGTGGCGGCAGTCTCCGCCTTTGGGTTCCTCACCCGCTATGCCAGGCGACCTTGAATTGTCGTCTGAAGGACATCCGCCGACCGTGCCACCGATAGCGCAACGCTAGCGGTGGTACGGATCGGCAATGTCGTTGCGGCGTAACCGAAGCAAGCGAAGGAGCCCGACATGAGCGTGCACGAACAATCGCCCGCGTCGCGCCAGTTCGTAGCGACCTCGGCGGCCATGTCATCCAAATGGACCACAGGCATCAAATACTGGCAGGCCGCTTGGGTAGTGCTTTTTGTCGGGTTCTTGTTGTTCGCCGGGATCATGGTTTTTGGTACCGTGCGCGGCGTTCACGTGCATTTCCCGCATGTGGGTGCGGCGGCCGTCTACGGCGTACTGGCGGCAATGTTCTTCGGCGGTCTGGGATGGACTGCCTACCTCCTCTGGCAAACGCGCCGCAAGTACCTCATCGCCGTCACCGGCGATGGGCTCACCGTCGACCGGCGGCCGGGTGATGTCTATTCACTCGGCGATGCGAAGTTAGGCCTATGGGTAGACATGGGAGTCGCGCTTCATCTGCAATGCGGCCGCCGTCGCTTTGTCCTCGGCGGGCGAGATCGTCGCATTAGTCCGACAACTGCCCTCGACGCGCCACCTGCGCAGTTCATCGACGCCTGGCTGCCCGAGTCAGACTTTGACGAGCTTCTCTCGCTGGGCGGCCGGTCTGCTGCGCGCGGTCCCGCGCCTGGAGAACCGACGCGGTGTCTGCTGTTTCCCAATCCTCTACTGATTCAAGGGATGGGCCCGTTTGCGTTCCGAAAGAAGCAACGACTGACGCGCTCATTCTCTCAACCGCAGCTGTTCATCGACGTCGACGCCAGCGCGTTGAGGGTGATCGATCCAGACAGCAACACGGTCAATGCCTCGGCGTCCCCATCGCAAGTCACCGCGACACCGGTGACCTACCATCTCCGGCCCAGGTATAACGTCACGTCGGCCGAGAGTGTTGCGAGCAGTGCGGCGGGTCAATACCTTTCCATCACGCCCGCCATGGCCGTGCGCCTTCCCGGCATGCAACCCCTGACCATCGGATGTCGTGCTTTTCAGGGAGTCAAGCAGCGGTTTTCGTGGTCCGGCAATGTGCCCGTGACCAATGACCCGCCCGACTATGAGGTCTCGGCGGCCGACTGGCTAACGCTGGCTGAGAAATTCAGCCTCGCCCCATATCTTGAAGACACGCTGAAATAGCCGGCGATGGATCTGATTACGTTCACGTACAACCCAATTGGCGATATCGCCGCCGATGCCGCCGGCACCACACTGGTCTTGACGCATCCGCGCGAGAGCGCACTATCGATCCTTGACGTCGATGATCCGGCCGGTGCCAGCCTCATCAGGCTCGACAGTGATCCGGTGGCTGTCACCGTCGCTGGGGGCCGTGCGTTTGTCGCAACGACATCGCCGAGCTATGACGCGGTCTACGTAATCGATCTGGAATCCAGAATCCTGGTGTCGGCGCATCCCCTCGCGTTCAACGTCGCCAGCGTGGCCGCCAGCTCCGATGGCGCTCGTGTGTTCGCCGCTAGGACCGGACGCCTGGGAAACGATGTGGCGGTGGTCGATATCGCGACGGGTGCAGTCCAGCCGGTGGAGATCCCTTCGGACGCCGCAGCGATCGTCGACGTGGTACGTGCGAGCGATAGCGGGGCCTTGTACGCAGGCATCTCCACTGCGCGCGATGGCCTACTTGCTGTCATCGATACGACGGGAGGACGAATAGTCGCAACCGTTCCGGTCGGTGCGCCGATCAGGGACGTGGCGGTCAGCCCAGACAGCTCGCTCGTTTACGTGCTGGCCCACCACCCCCGCGGGGCCGCCGCCGTGATCCGTTACGACATTGCGAGCAATGCGATCGGCGCTGCCGTCAGGGTCGGCGACTTCGCGACGCAGGTGGCAGTCAGCCCCGACGGCGCCTGGGTATACGTCTTGGAGCCCTGGGGCCTCGCGATGATCAGCGCGACAACCGACGATGTCGTCAACCACATCGCGGTCGGCGGCTGGCCATCGTGCATCGTCAGCCCCGCTGCAGATCGGCTCTACGTGGCCAACTATGCGGGCGTCCTCACTGGTCTGCCCGCCGTCGACCCGGCGCCTTCCCTAGATGAGGCGCTCCAGAGCTTGATTGCCGATCCGGCTGCGCAGCTGCAACCAGCAGCCGTCTAAGCTGCCAGCGACTCGCTGTATTCGTTCGTCGCAACGGCGACTCCGGCTGTTTCAGCTGCAGGTATTAGCTAGCCAGACTATGGTTAACCGCCTGGAGGTCCGGTGATGGATGCCGATCTAGGCGGCGGGGGCGAAACCCAATACGACCTGAGTGAGCAAGCCGGGTCGGTTTCGGTGCGGCCAGACGCCGGTGGATTCGCGGGTGGACTTGCCGCCGAGTTGGCTGCGGTGGGTTTCGCGGATGCCGCAGAGGTCGGTCGCGGCGGTTTTGGCGTGGTCTATCGCTGCCGGCAGGTCCGCCTGGACCGGTTGGTGGCGGTCAAAGTGCTCACCGTGGAGATGGATGATAACCGCGCGCGGTTTGTGCGGGAGCAGCGCGCGATGGCGCAATTAACCGGCCATCCC
>DAIODV010000009.1:831-24936 GCA_036746615.1 Mycobacterium sp. | reverse complement strand
GACACGCAACCCGTCGCGCTGGCGACGAGCGCCAACATGACAGCCAGGTGTTTGACTCTCAAAGCCGAACGCCGAGCTTGTCGAGAAGATCCACGCGGTACTGGTCGTGGCGGGCCGTGCGCTCCGACGCGGTGGGTCTCGGATCCTCGATCTCGAGGGTGTGAGCAACCCGTCCGCTTTTCATAACCACTACCCGGTCGGCCAGTTCGACTGCCTCGTCGACATCGTGGGTCACCAGTAGTACGCCGAATCCGTGACGGCGCCACAGCTCGAGCAGCAGTGCGCGCATGGAAAGGCGGGTGAGCGCATCCAGCGCTCCAAATGGCTCGTCAAGCAGGAGCAGTTGCGGCTCGCCAACCAGCGCGCGGGCCAACGAAACACGTTGTGCCTGACCACCAGAAAGTGTCAGCGGCCACGCCGTGGCGTGCTCGGCGAGCCCGATTTCGGCCAGTGCCTGCTCGGAACGCCGCTGAGCGGCATCGTGTGACAGAGTCGTGCGGTTAAGGCCGTACCGCACGTTGGTGAGCACATCCCGCCACGGAAAAAGCCGCGGCTCCTGAAAGGCAACCGCTGGTGCACCGAGGACCTCACGGTTACCGGTATGGTCGGTGGAAAGCCCTGCCAGTACACGCAATACGGTCGATTTGCCGCAGCCGCTGCGACCAACCAACGCCACGATCTCGCGCGTGCTGATCTCCAGCGAGACGTTGTTGAGGACGTGTCGGGTGCCGTACCACTTGTTGACGTCGCTGAGCTTGCCGACGACGGCGGTCTGGCGCTGAAATGTCACAGTCATGTGCGGTACCTCAGGGCTCGTTGTTCAAGCGCGCGGACAACAGCGTCGGTCGTGATGCCAAGCAGCGCGTAGATGACCAAGCAGAAAATGATGATGTCGATTCGCAGGAAGTCCCGCGCGTTGTTGATCAGAAACCCAATTCCCTTGTCCGCGTTGATTTGTTCGGCGACGATCAGCGTCAACCACGCGATTGCCAATGACTGTCGCAGTCCCACCAACACCTGAGGCGCTGCACTTGGCAGCATGATGATGCGCAGCCGCCGCCAGATCGAAAAGCCCAATATTTCAGCGGTTTCCAGCAATTTTTGATCGACTTGCTTGATCGCGGAGACGGTGTTGAGGTACAGCGGAAAGCCGACCCCGAGCGCGACCAGCAGAACTTTCGGCAGTTCGCCGATCCCGAACCACAGGATGAACAACGGAATCAGTCCCAGATGCGGTAGCGCACGCACCATCTGCAGGGGTGGGTCGACCGTGGCCTCGAACCACTGCGACAATCCGACGGCCACACCCAGTGCCACGCCGATCAGCCCGCCGAGTAGCAGGCCTTCAACGACACGAAGTCCAGACACCTCCAGGGCTTCGACGAGCTTGCCGTTGCGGATCAACTCCAACCCGGCGTCGAAGATCAACTGCGGCGCCGGCAAGACATCCTGCGGAACGAGGCCGGTGGCGCTGAGAAGCTGCCACAACACCACCAGCACTACCGGGGACGAGAGCCTGACAATGCTCCACCGACGCGACGCCCAGCCTTTCTCCGTGGGTGCCGGTGCCAATTCGGCGACCGTTTGGGCGGGGCTGCTCACCGGATGGAACGTATGCGCCGTTAGCTACCGGGCTAAAGAGTTTGGCTCGTTGTGACGGGAAAACAGCACGCCGTCAGCCGTCGCGCAGGTTTAGGAGAACGCGGTTTCCGCTTTTCTGCAATGCTGTTGTACCTTTTAGTCATCGCATTACCGTCGGTGAAACGACCAAAGGACCGCTCGATGCAGAAAGCACTTGCCCCCGACATCTCAACCTGGCCCGACGAGAGTCCGCAGTTGATCGGCAGTCGATGTGGCGGCTGTGGCGCCACCACCTTCCCGGTGCAGCAGCGGTGTCCGCGCTGCAGTGGCGGTGAGATGAGCGAACTGCTGTTGCCGCGCAGCGGAACGCTGGTGGCGTGGACCACGCAGGGTTTCCCGCCCGGAGCTCCCTATGCCGGCCCGACCGGCGATGATTTCGTCCCGTTCGGTGTGGGCCTGGTCCAGCTCGGTGACGTGATCCGGGTCGAGGGCCGGCTGACCGAGAACGACCCCGCCAAGCTGAAGTTCGGCCAGCAAGTCGAACTCACGATGGTGCCGTTTACCACCGACGCTGACGGCAACGAGATCGTCACCTTCGCGTTCCAGCCGGTGTAAAGGAGCATCAGATGAGCAACGATGTAGCGATCATTGGCGTGGGCCTGCATCCGTTCGGCAGGTTTGAGAAGACCGCGATGCAGATGGGCGCCGAGGCGATTCAATCGGCGTTGACCGACGCCGGCGTGGACTGGAAGGACATCCAGTTCGGGTTCGGCGGCAGCCATGAGGTGTCCAACCCCGACGCGGTGACCCGCTTGGTCGGGCTGACCGGCATCACCTTCACCAACGTGTTCAACGCCTGCGCCACCGCCGCCAGCGCCATTCAGCAGACCGCTGACACCATCCGGTTGGGCAAGTACGACATCGGCATCGCCATCGGCTTGGATAAGCATCCGCGCGGCGCTTTCACCGACGACCCCGCCAAACTGGCGCTGCCGCAGTGGTATGCCCAGAACGGGCAGTTCGTCACGACCAAGTTCTTCGGAATCAAGGCCAACAAGTACCTGCACGACCACAACATCTCCCAGGCCACGCTGGCCAAGGTCGCCGCCAAGAACTTCCGCAACGGCGCGCTGAACCCGAATGCGTTCCGCCGCAAGCCAATCCCCGAGGACCAGATCCTCAACTCGACTGTCCTGAACTACCCGCTGACGCAGTACATGTTCTGCGCGCCCGACGAGGGTGCGGCGGCGGTCGTTATGTGCCGAGCTGACATGGCGCACAAGTTCACCGACAAACCGGTTTACGTACGGGCCACCGAGATTCGCACCCGCCGTTACGGTGCTTACGAGGTGCACGCCACCTTCGCGCCGTTGGACGAGGACGTTTCGCCCACGGTGTACGCGGCCAAAGCCGCCTACGAGGCCGCGGGCATCGGCCCGGAGGACGTGGATGTCGCGCAGCTGCAGGACACTGACGCCGGCGCCGAAGTCATCCACATGGCCGAGACGGGTCTGTGCGCCGACGGCGAGCAGGAGAAGCTGATCGCGGACGGCGCCACTGAGATCCACGGCTCGATTCCGGTCAACACCGACGGCGGGCTTATCGCCAACGGCGAGCCGATCGGAGCGTCGGGGCTGCGTCAGGTGCACGAGCTGGTACGTCAGCTGCGCGGCGAGGCGGGCGAGCGTCAGGTGCCCGGCAACCCGCGGGTCGGCCTGGCGCAGGTGTACGGCGCACCCGGAACGTCGTCGGCGACCATCCTGTCGCTTTAGATCGCCGGTCCCAGTAGGTCGTCGGCGTCGCGGATGACGTAGCCGTAGCCCTGCTCGGCGAGGAACCGTTGCCGGTGCGCGGCGTACTCGGCATCCAGGCTGTCGCGGGCCACCACCGAATAGAACACTGCCCCGCCGCCGTCGGCCTTGGGCCGCAGTAACCGGCCCAGCCGTTGCGCCTCCTCCTGCCGAGAACCGAATGTGCCCGAAACCTGCACGGCCACTGCGGCTTCCGGCAAGTCGATGGAGAAATTCGCGACCTTGGACACTACCAGGGTGGTGACCTCACCGCGGCGGAAGGCGTCGAAGAGCGCTTCACGCTCAGCGGTTTTGGTCGAGCCCTGGATCACCGGGGCATCCAGCACCTGCCCCAGCTCGTCGAGCTGATCGAGGTAGGCGCCGATCACCAGGGTCTGTTCCCCTGGGTGGCGGCTCAGGATCGATTGGACCACGGCGATCTTCGAATGGGCTGTCGAGCAGACGCGGTAGCGTTCGTCGGCTTCGGACGTGGCGTAGCGCATCCGTTCGCTGTCGGTCAGCGTGACCCGTACCTCGATGCACTCCGCAGGCGCGATCCAGCCTTGTGCCTCAATGTCTTTCCACGGCGCGTCATAGCGCTTCGGGCCGATCAGGCTGAACACGTCACCCTCGCGGCCGTCCTCGCGGATCAGCGTGGCGGTCAGCCCCAGCCGTCGTCGAGACTGCAGATCAGCGGTCATCCGGAACACCGGCGCCGGCAGCAGGTGCACCTCGTCGTAAACGATCAACCCCCAGTCGCGGCTGTCGAACAGCTCGAGGTGACGGTATTCGCCCTTGGTCCGGCGGGTGATGACTTGGTAGGTGGCGATGGTGACCGGACGAATTTCCTTGCGCTCTCCGGAGTATTCGCCGATCTCGTCTTCGGTCAGCGACGTGCGGGCGACGAGTTCGCGTTTCCACTGCCGGCCCGCGACAGTGTTGGTGACCAGAATCAATGTCGTCGCACTGGCTTTGGCCATGGCTGCTGCACCGACCAGAGTCTTGCCCGCGCCGCAGGGCAGCACCACGACACCCGATCCGCCCGCCCAGAACGAGTCGGCGGCCATCTCCTGATAGTCACGCAGGTGCCAGCCGTCTTGCCGCAGGCTGATCGGATGTGCCTCGCCGTCGACATAGCCGGCCAGATCCTCGGCGGGCCAGCCGATCTTGAGCAGCATCTGCTTGACCCGCCCCCGCTCGCTGGGATGCACGACCACCGTGTCGTCATCGATGCGCGCGCCCAGCATCGGGCCGATCTTCTTGTGGCGCAGCACCTCCTCCAGCACCGCGCGGTCGGTCGTGGTCATCACCAGACCGTGTGCCGGGTCGTTGACCAGGGTCAGCCTGCCGAACCGGGCCATCGTGTCCACGACGTCGACCAGCAGCGGCTGCGGCACCGGATACCGCGAGTAGGTGACGAGGGCGTCGACGACCTGCTCCGCGTCGTGCCCGGCGGCCCGCGCGTTCCACAGCGCCAACGGCGTGACCCGGTAGGTGTGCACGTGCTCGGGCGCGCGCTCCAGCTCGGCGAACGGCGCGATGGCTGCGCGCGCCGCACCGGCGAGCTCGTGCTCAACTTCGAGCAGCACCGTCTTGTCGGATTGCACGATCAACGGGCCGTCAGTCATAGGACTCCATTATCCGTCGTCCTCCGACACCACCGACGTGATGCGGTGGATGGCGAACTCACGCGCTCGGCCGGATGCGGAATCGAATGCCACCAGCTGGCCGCCGGTCACCGTGATCGGCGACAACACCCGCTGGGTGGCGACCCCGGCGGCGTCGACGTAACCGATGACCACGGTCTCCTCCCGCTGCGCGGCACGCTGCAGCAGTGACATGGCCACCGCCGGGTCGATCCGGACATTGCCGAACGGGGCGGTAGTCACCTTGCGCAGCACAGCGACTACCGCGCTTAGGCTTTCACCGCTCGGGCGCGGGATCGAGCGGTGCACCCGACGGCGCTGCGGCGTGGGCACCCGGGCCCCGCGGGACCGGATGTCGACGATCGTGCCGGTGGAGTCTTCGGCCGCCGGAGCGAAACCGGCGTCCTGCAAGGCCGCGAGTACTTCGCTGATCGGCGCTTGGGATATCGCCACCGTCGGGGCCAGCACCCGCAAGCCGAGGGCTTGTGCATCGGCGGTGGCCACCGCCTGCGCGAGCAGCGCCGGGTCCTCGCAGCGCACGAACGACGTAGCCATGCCGATTCTCAGCTGCCCGTGCCGACGCGCCACATCGTCGATCAGATAGGTCAGCCCTTGCGGCACAGGCGTTTTGGAGTGCTTGCCGAACAGCGAATGCAGTTCGTCGGCGGTTTTGCCGATATCCAACGCATGCCGGATGGACTGCTCACTGACGCGGTACACCATCGCCGTGCCCGCAGACTCGACGGTGGCTACGGCCGCCAGCTGCTCGGCGAGATGACGTTCGAGCGGCCCGGGAACCACGACGGTCAGGTCCGCCTGCACCAGGAAATGGTCGACCGGCGCGGGTAACGCACGCGCCATCGCGTCGACGATATCGGCGTCTGCCTCGACCAATGCGCGCCCGGGCGTGCTGATCGCTCCGCGGCCCACCAAGCCGAGCAGGTGCGCCTCCTCCAGCAGGTCGGCCACTTGTGCCGGCTGCAGCCGCTTGGCCCAGCGCGGCCGCCGCCAGATCAGCGCTGCCGACGCCGTGCCCTTGTCGATTCCCGCACCAGCCGGCAGCTCGGCCAGCATGCCCAGCAGCAGTCGGCGATCCAGCGGGGCCGCCGTCGAGTACAGCGAATCCGACAGTGCAGCATAGGGTTTGGCGTCAGGGCTGCGGGTTCCGATCAATGCCGGGCGGGCCGGTAGATCAAGCCAGGTGTTGGCCAGCAGATACCAGCGGTCGGCGGCGGATGCTTCATCGAACCGGTCGGCGGCCACTGTCGGCGCCCAATACGGCGCCTCACCGCTCGTCGGTTGCGGATCAGGTAGCCCGCTGGCGATCAAGCCCGCCGCGGCGGCCAGCTCGAGGATCAGGCCCAGCCGGGTCTCGTCGATACCCGTAACCTTCGCCAGTCGCCTGATTTCGCGCACGCCTAAGCCGCCGCTGCGCAGCTCGGAAATCGGTGCCGCACCAAGGGTTTCCAGCAGCACATCGAGTTCGCGCAGCAAGTCGATCACCGCGCCCGCGGCCGCGGCGTCGGCGTCCGCAGGCGTCGTGGTGGCATCGACCGGATCGGGCGCGGCCAGCTGCCTCGGACCGGGCTCCTCGCCGCGCAGCACCTGGCCGACATGGCGGGGCAAGATCACTGTGTCGGCGTCGATCCGACGCAGGAGTCCCATCGCGAGCAGCTGTGGCACCGGGCGATCCGCGGGAGCGCCGGGTGCGGCGTCGCGGGTACGCCCCAACGGGGACCCTTCCACGAGCCTGTCCAGCAATTCCCGCTGCGAATCCTCGAGACCGTCGATCAGCTCGGCAATCTGCTCGCCGCTTGCCGAGGCGTCTTCCAGCGTCACTTGGCCGGGATGCCAGGGCAGCCCCGCACCGGCATCGGGGACGGCTCGTAGTTCGGTGTCACCCCAAACCAGGGCCCGCTCTTTGAGGTCGTCGACGGCCGCGAGCACCTCGGATTCCGACGCACGACCGACGATCAACGTGAGCAACTTGGCAACGGGCACCGACGCGGTATCCGCGTGCAGCACCAGCAGCGCGTCGATCACCGCCAGCCGCAGGAAATCCAGTTCGTCAGTGGCGGCCGTAACCGACTGCCGGGCCTGGGCGCGTGCGGCCAGGGCTGCGATGCTGCCCGGCGGCGGCTGGGCAAGGTCGGGCCGCAGCTCCAGCAGACGGATGAGCCGCTCGTCGGGCAAGTCGGCCAGCCAGGACCCCAGCGGGATGCCCGGGGTGTGTTCGGTCATTGCTGACCAGCGTAAAGCAGCCGGGGGAGTGCGCGCCTACGGCGGGATTCATCGTCGAGTGGCCAGTTATGACACGGTTTTCTGCGAATCGCGTGCAATAAGTGGCCACTCGGCGGATTGCGGTGAAGACCTGTCAGAATGGGACGCGTGGCTGACAACGCTGGCAAGAAAGAGCAGAAGACCCGTTACGTCGACAAGGGCTGGCCGACAACCAACCCAGACGACCACGCGGTCAGCGAACTGGCGACCGATCGGGTAGGCGCATTGTCTCCCTACGGCGACCTGGTCTTCCCGTTGCCAGCTGACGAGCTGCCTTATCTACACCCCGTCACCGAGGTCAACCGCTAAGCAAGCGACGACAGGGCCGGGTTACCGCTCACGCTCTGCGATTGGATGGCTTTGAGCAGGTCTTTGACGTAGCTCGGGTCCATGTTCTGCGGTGGTGCCACCGGCAGCCCTTTGCTGGTGTCCGGCAGGTTCGCCGGATCTAGCAGAGGTGCGAGCTGCGGCGGCACCTGAAGGTCGTGCATCGCAGAGCCCGCGGCGGCCGGATCGGTCGGCACCCCTGGAACGTTCGGCAGGCCCGGAGCAGGGATGGGCGCCGGGTCGTCGGCGAAGGTCCAATGGGCCACGGCCGTCGCCTGGTGAACATCCTTCGGTTCATCCCCGGGAGGGGCGTCTGCCGGTGGCGGCGGGGCGTCTGGCGGCGCAGGAGCTTCGACGGCGGCCGGCTCGACGGGCGCAGGCGGTGCAGGCGCTTCCGGCGGTGCGGGGTCAGCGGGCGGTGGCGGCGGCGGTGCGTCGACCGCGGCGGGCTCAGCCGGTGGTGGCGGCGGCGCGGGGGCTTCAGGCGGTGCTGGGTCAGCCGGCGGTGGCGGCGGAGGAGCGTCCGGCGCAGACGTGTTGGCGAGGACATTGCGCGGCGTCGCCGCCCCAAGTCCACGGCCACACACCGGCCAGGCACCGCGGCCCTGGGTGGCCAGCACCCGCTCGGCGACGGCGATCTGCTGTTCGCGAGTGGCCTGGTTCGCAGACGCGGCGAACTCGCCGCCGCCGTGCGCGGCCCAGGTGCCCTGCGAGAACTGCAGCCCGCCGTGATACCCGTTGCCGGTGTTGATGCCCCAGTTGCCGCCGGCCTCGCAGCCGGCGACAGCGTCCCATTGCTCGTCGGTAGCCGCCGACGCGTGGCCCGCAAGTGCGATGCCACCGCCACCGATCACAGCACCGGTGAATGCGAGTTTGGCGACGCTGATGTTGGAATTCGTGGGCTTACGATGCCGTCCGCTCATACGCGAAGACGTCCTCTCTTGATGCGCCCACGAGGTCAGCTGTCGGGTTCGGGCGGGAGAGGTCGCCCGGCCACGCCGTATCTCAGTCGAAACGGCACTGGCTTCACCCCAAGGAGCCGCACGCGGCTCCAGGTCCGATTTCGGCGGACCGATGGGTCCCCCGTCTCCATCCACGGGTTGTGGTTTCCCCGCCTATCGGATGGAGCTCGGCGCTATAGGCGAGAAGGCCAGCCGCTCAGCAAGATTGGGCTAGCCCGCGCACGACGCTAGCGGGTGATCGCGGCAGAGTCATTTTTTGCCGAATCCGGCGTTTCGTGTTTTTTCGACGCGGAAAACGCCAGGAAATCCCGTCGTCTGTGCAGGTCGGGGACGACGAAATAGGGCCGTTGCCGTCCTGTGATCAATCCGTTATGTGACTCAATTCACACCAATAAATGGCCGCGAAATGGCTCACAGCCGACGCGCGAATGGCCGATCAGCGGTACCCCGCCAGCGATCCGGCTCGGTTGGCCTGGTCGACGGGAACGATTTCCTTGCCCAGCGGCACCAGCGACACCGGGATCAGTTTCAGGTTGGCCAGCGCCAGGGGAATACCGATGATCGTCACTGCCATCGCCACTGCGCTCACGAGGTGTCCGATCGCAAGCCAGAGCCCGCACAACACCAACCAGATGATGTTCCCAATCAGCGCCCCGCTTCCTGCGCCGGGCTTGTCGATGATCGTCCGCCCGAACGGCCACAGCGCATAGGATGCGATGCGCAACGCTGCGAATCCAAACGGGATGGTGATGATGAGCAGGAAGCAGATCAGCGCCGCGAGCAGATAGCCGAGGGCCAACCAAAGACCCCCGAAAATCAACCAGATGACATTCAGGACCAGGCGCATTGTCTCCTCCAGCGGTAATCCCAGAGTACCGAGAAACAGGGTGCTCGGCAGGCAGCCTTCCGAGTAGGATCGGTCGTCATCGCGTCCTGCGCAGGCGGGGCGCTTCGTTGTGTTCCCCGTACTTAGTTATCCGTCAGACAAGCAGGTGAGACCGGTGCCGACAGGCAAGGTGAAGTGGTACGACGCCGCGAAGGGATTCGGCTTCTTATCCCAGGAGGACGGCGAGGACGTCTACGTGCGTTCCTCGGCGTTGCCTGCCGGCGTCGAAGGGCTCAAGGCGGGCCAGCGCGTGGAATTCGGTGTTGCCTCCGGACGCCGCGGGCCGCAGGCGTTGAGTCTCAAACTCATTGACCCACCCCCCAGCCTGACCCGGCCCCGCCGGGAAGGCCCGGCCGAACACAAGCACAGCCCAGATGAACTTCACGGCATGGTCGAGGACATGATCACCTTGCTGGAGAGCACCGTGCAGCCCGAGCTGCGCAAGGGCCGCTACCCGGACCGCAAAACTGCCCGCCGAGTCTCTGAGGTGGTCAAAGCCGTGGCCCAGGAGCTCGACGCCTAACTTCTCTGCTGAGCGCCGCCGATCCGAGCTACTCTGGAGTAACTTGCGAGCTACTCAGGAGTGGCAAAGGAGCGTCCGATGGCACAGCAGGTACAGGTCAGCGAGGAACAAGCGAGAGCCGTAGCTGAGGAATCTCGCGAAAGTGGTTGGGATAAGCCATCCTTGGCAAAGGAGCTATTCCTCGGCCGTTTTCCGCTCGGGCTCATTCACCCCTTTCCCAGGCCCTCCGACGAAGAGGCCGCTCGCACCGAGAAGTTCTTAGCTTCGCTGCGGGAATTTCTCGACACGATCGACGGCAGCGTCATCGAGCGCGACGCACAGATCCCCGACGAATACGTGAAAGGTCTTGCTGAGCTCGGTTGCTTCGGGATGAAAATCCCGTCCGAGTACGGCGGGCTGAACATGTCGCAAGTCGCGTATAACCGTGCCCTGCAGATGGTTTCGACCGTGCATCCGAGCCTCGGCGCGCTGCTTTCGGCACACCAGTCGATCGGGGTACCCGAACCGCTGAAGCTGGCCGGAAGCCCGGAACAGAAGCAGAAGTTCTTGCCGCGGTGCGCCGCGGGGGCGATTTCGGCGTTTTTGCTGACCGAACCCGATGTCGGCTCCGACCCGGCGCGGCTGGCCTCGACAGCCAAACCGGTCGACGACGGCGCCGCCTACGAATTAGACGGTGTGAAGCTGTGGACGACCAACGGTGTCGTGGCCGACCTGCTGGTGGTGATGGCCACGGTGCCCAAGAGCGAGGGACACCGAGGTGGGATCAGCGCGTTCGTCGTCGAGGCCGATTCACCTGGCATCACCGTCGAGCGGCGCAACAAATTCATGGGTTTGCGTGGGATCGAGAACGGTCTCACCAGGCTGCATCGCGTCCGGGTGCCGGCCGAAAACCTGATCGGCCGGGAAGGCGACGGCCTCAAAATCGCGCTGACCACACTAAACGCCGGGCGCCTCTCGATACCCGCGATAGCAGCCGGCGCTGCCAAGTGGTCGCTGAAAATCGCTCGGGAGTGGTCGTGCGAGCGGGTGCAGTGGGGCAAGCCCGTCGGCGAGCACGCGGCGGTCGCAAACAAAATCTCGTTCATCGCCGCAACAAGCTATGCGCTGGAATCGGTGTTGGAGTTGTCCGGTCAGATGGCCGACGAGGGCCGCAACGACATCCGGATCGAGGCGGCGCTGGCCAAATTGTGGTCAAGCGAGATGGCGTGCCTGATCGGCGACGAACTGTTGCAAATCCGCGGCGGCCGCGGCTATGAGACCGCCGAGTCGCTGGCCGCGCGCGGAGAGCGCGCCGTGCCGGTGGAGCAGGTGGTGCGCGATCTGAGGATCAACCGCATCTTCGAAGGATCGAGCGAGATCATGAAGCTGCTGATCGCCCGCGAAGCGGTCGACGCTCACCTGAGTGCGGCGGGCGATCTTGCGAATCCCAAAGCCGACGTGCGGCAAAAGGCCAAGGCGGCGGTTGGCGCGAGTGGGTTCTACGCAAAGTGGTTGCCGCAATTGGTTTTCGGTGAGGGTCAACGGCCCACGGCGTATCGCGAGTTCGACAAGTTGGCAACGCACCTGCGATTTGTCGAGCGCTCGTCGCGCAAGCTGGCCCGTAACACCTTCTACGGGATGGCGCGCTGGCAAGCCGCGCTGGAGCAAAAGCAGGGATTCCTCGGGCGGGTGGTGGACATCGGCGCAGAACTGTTTGCGATGTCGGCGTCGTGCGTCCGCGCCGAAGCTCAGCGAGACGCGGATCCGGCCCAGGGCGCGCAGGCCTATGAGTTGGCCGACGCGTTCTGTCAGCAGGCAACGCTGCGGGTCGAAGCGCTGTTCAATGCGTTGTGGGACAACACCGATAGCACCGACGCTGCGCTGGCGCGCAATGTGCTGAAGGGTCGCTACACCTGGCTTGAAGACGGGATCGTCGATCAGTCCGAGGGCACAGGACCGTGGATCGCGCACTGGGAAACCGGTGAGTCCACCGAAGCCAACCTGGCTCGGCGGTTTTTGACCGTTGCCGAATCCTGACATGGCATACGTCGCTGAGGCAGGCGAGTTCACCCGCGACACCAACTACATCGCGACCCGCATCACCGCCGACGGCAGGGACGGCTACCCCGTAGAGCCGGGTCGGTATCGGCTGATCGTGGCTCGCGCCTGTCCATGGGCCAACCGTGCGATCATCGTTCGCCGGTTGCTGGGGCTGGAAAGCGCTCTCTCCATTGGGTTTTGCGGCCCCACCCACGACAAGCGCAGTTGGACGTTCGACCTCGACCCAGACGGCGTCGACCCGGTATTGAAGATCCCTCGGTTGCAGGACGCGTATTTCAAACGTTTTCCCGACTATCCGAAGGGCATCACCGTCCCGGCGATCGTCGACGTGCCGACCGGAGCTGTAGTCACCAACGATTTCGCGCAGCTGACGTTGGACCTATCTACCGAATGGACTGCGTACCACCGCGAGGGCGCTCCGCAGCTATACCCAGAGCCGTTGCGGAACGAGATCGACGAGGTCAACAAACGGGTCTACACCGAAATCAACAACGGTGTTTACCGCTGCGGCTTCGCCGGCTCGCAGCAGGCCTACGACGCGGCCTACGACCGGTTGTTCACGGCACTGGACTGGGTCAGCGATCGATTGGAAAACCAGCGATTTCTGGTGGGCGACACGATCACTGAAGCCGACGTCCGCTTGTTCACCACGTTGGCCCGCTTCGACCCGGTGTACCACGGTCACTTCAAGTGCAATCGGAGCAAGCTTTCCGAGATGCCGGTGGTGTGGGCCTATGCGCGTGATCTGTTCCAGACACCGGGCTTCGGCGATACCGTCGACTTCGTCCAGATCAAACAGCACTACTACATCGTGCACGCCGACATCAACCCGACCCGCATCGTGCCGAAGGGCCCCGAGCTGGCCAACTGGCAGACGCCACATGGACGGGAAGCATTGGGCGGCAAGCCCTTCGGTAACAGCACGCCGCCGGGCCCACCGCTTGCCGCCGAACAGGTTCCCGTCGGCCACGGCGCCTAATCCCAAACGGTGCGCACCGACCATTCCGCATGCGGGACACCATGCAATCCACCGGCGGGGTCGACGACCAGAGTCATCAACTGGATGGCGATCCCGGTCAGCCGCCCCAGCTTGGGATCGACGGTGGGGATAGTGACCGCCAGCCGGCTATCGGGCCGGTAAAAGGTTGTCGTGGGATTGACCGCATCTTCATAGACACGCAACAGCCACCACGGTGCCCGGCCAATCGCCGGCGGCACCGAAAGCTGCACCGGGTCACGTGCATTCACCCGCAACTCGCCCTGCGCCCCGGTGTTTTCGCAATCGCTGAGGTTGAGCACTTTGCAGTATCGATAGGGTCCGACCCGGGTCAGCTGACCGTGGGAATACGCGCTGATCTCCGGGTGCAGTGGACCGTGGCGGCGTGCGAGCGCCCAGGCGCCGACTCCAGCAGCCGCGGCCGCCAGCACCGTCACAGCGAGCAGCAAGGCGATGCCGAACTTCGCGGTTGGCTTCACTCCCACGAGACCGCCGCGGCGTCGTGGTCGCTGCGGCCACCCTCCTGCTCGACCATCACCGGCCGGTTCCCGCCCAGGCCGGGGATCAACGAATCGCCGTGGAAGCTGACCACGGTCTGCGCCAGTCCCAAAATCAGCACGGCCGCAGCGACGCTGAAGCCGATCCACCAATCTGTATAGAGCAGCACGCCCAGGGCGCCGCCGAGCACCCAGGCCAGCTGAAGTGTCGATTCCGAGCGCCCGAACGCCGACGCGCGTGATTCCTCCGGCAAGTCGTCTTGTAGCGATGCGTCCAGTGCTGCCTTGGCAATTGCGCTCGACCCCGAGGTGATCAAGGTCGCGATCGCAGCGGCCAGGAGGTTGCCGGCTACCGCTGCGGCCACCGCCGCCACGGTCACCGCCACCGTGCACCGCACCACCAGCACCGCGGGCCTGCCCAGCCGCAGCCGTGCGCTGGTGAAGTTGCCGGCGAAGTTACCGATGGCCGCCGCAGCACCGATAAGCCCCAACATGCCGAGCTGCACCCAGCCACTGGCGTCTCGCGCTTTGGCGACAAAGGCGGGATACAAGAAGAGGAATCCGACCATGACCTTGATGGTGGAATTGCCCCACAGCGAGGTGATGATGTTGCGGCCCAACGGTTGTCGCAAGGCCCCGCCCGCTCGGCGGAAGTGCTCCGGCCAGCTTCGCCGTGACGTGTGGGTGCGATAGCTCAGGGTGGCGGGAACTTCGCCCTCCGTGACTTCGACCCAGCGCGGAATTCGCATGCACAGCAAAGCTCCGGCGACGGTGACCCCGACGACGACGAATAATGCGCCGGGCCAATGGAATAAGCGGGTGAAGACGTACTCGATCCCGCTGGCGATTCCGCCGCCGAGGATGGTGCCGCCCAGAAGTCCGAACATGGTCAGCCGGGAATTGACCCGCACAAGGTCGATTGACGGCGGCATCACGCGTGGCGTCACCGCGCTGCGCAGCACGCTGAACGACTTCGAGAAGACCATCATTGCCAGCGCGCACGGATACAGCACCCAGGACGGGAAGCTTCCGGTGGCGCCGTCGTAGTTGATGATCAGCACCACCGCCAACCCGGTGCGCAGTACAAACGACGCCGCCAGCGCGACCCGCCGGCCGTGCTGTAGCCGATCCAGCGCCGGACCGATCAGCGGTGCGACAACCGCGAACGGCGAGATCGTGATCAACAGGTAGAGCGCGACCCTGTCCTTGCTTTCCCCGGTTGCTGCGGCGAAGAACAGCGTGTTGGCCAGTGCGACGGCCATTGCGGCATCGGTCGCGAAGTTGGCCACCACCGGCCACGTCAGCGCCGTCAGTCCGGATTTGTCGGCGCCGTCGGCGGTGGCGGCGCGCTGCACCAACCCGTACATCCGCGAACCCATTTCGCGGCTGCGCTGCGCGGCCGCCCGGGTGACAGTGACCCGCTCGGTGCTGGTGCCACTAGGGGGTGGCGCACTGCGACGGTCAGGCTCGGACTGGTGGTGCAGCGGCGGCAGATAGCGGTTGGCACTGGGCATTGGTGGCGGGCGGCGTTGCTGGTCGCGTCGCCGATAGTCCGGTTCGTCGGCCGGATAGTTGGCCATGCCAGGGTGCTCGGCAGGGCGCCTCGCATCCGGGTGATCACGCCGCCGTCCAGCCATGCCTCAATTCTCACAGATGTCGGCCGATGCGATGTGTAGGCAACCGGTGTGGCCGGGACAGACGGCTCTACGGCAGTATTGAGGGCGGTATGGAGACTGCGGACAACGTGACCCGAGAGTGGTCGCCTGAACTGGAGGCGGTGCTGACCGGCGCCGTCGAGTCGGCGCGCGCGGCCATCGTCGAGTTCAGCGGCGCCGACACGGTGGGCGACTACCTCGGCGTCGGCTACGAAGATCCGACCAGCGCCACCCACCGTTTTCTCGCCCATATGCCTGGTTACCAGGGCTGGCAGTGGGCCGTCGTCGTGGCCGCCTATCCCGGAGCCGATCACGCCACGATCAGCGAAGTGGTGCTGGTGCCCGGCCCCACGTCATTGTTGGCGCCCGAATGGGTGCCCTGGGATCAGCGAATCCGGCCGGGCGATCTCAGCCCAGGAGACTTGCTGGCGCCGCTGCCCGATGATCCGCGGCTGGTACCCGGCTACCTGGCCTCGGGCGATCCGCAGGTGGACGAGGTGGCGATCGAAATCGGTCTGGGACGGCGCCGGGTGATGAGCGCGTGGGGCCGCTCGGGAGCGGCGCAACGCTGGCACGACGGCGACTACGGTCCGTCCGCGCCGATGGCGCAATCCACCAAACGGGTATGTCGCGATTGCGGCTTCTTCCTGCCGCTCGCCGGGTCGTTGGGCGCGATGTTCGGGGTCTGCGGCAACGAGTTGTCCGCCGACGGTCATGTCGTCGACTTCCAATACGGCTGTGGGGCGCATTCCGACACCCCCGCTCCGGCGGGGAGCGGTTCGCCGATGTATAACCCTTACGACGACGGGGTGCTCGACGTCACCGAGAAACGCGGCGATCGCAAGCGCGGCGAAGCCGGGTGCAGCGGGTCGCCGCCATCAGAATCCGCTGAGCCCAGCTAGACGTTTTCGGCCGCGGCCTTGATCCTGGCCAGCGAGGTCTTCATGCCCTCAACGAGTTCGTGCTCGAACTTGGTGGTCCCACCCATGAATGCGTTCACTGCCATCGCCGATACCGGCTTTGTCCCGTTTTCGGCGTGCCGGCTTTCGATCACCCGGGTGCCCTCGGGGATCGGCTCCAGTTCGTAGCTCCAGATCGTGTTGTTGGTGTTGACCCGGAATGCCAGTTTCTGGTCCGGGATGACTTCGAGGACGGTGCACGTCGTCGGCCAGAACAACCGATTGCGGCGGTTGAAGTTGATGGTGCGCGTTCCGTGACGGACCGGGCCGAGCGCCCGCATCAAGCGACATTGCGGGCTCCAGTCGGGCATGCGGCGGAAATCGCTGACCAGCGACCAGACCTTAGACACGGGTGCCTTGATATCGATCTGCGCTTGTAATAGCGGCGCTGCCATTGGACGCATACCTCCTAGCTCGGGGGATTCTGGTGGTAGTTCAATCCGGTTTGTGCACCCCGCGCGCCGCGGCGCGCGGCATCACGCTGCCACACAAAGATCGTGGTGCCCAGCACCCCGACAATTAGCCCGGCCAGCGTCAGCGGCCGCCAGGTCGCCAGCGTCGGAATGAGGAACGCGGCGATGGCGGCGACCAGCCAGGCCAGCGCGCCGACGGCGATGACCGGCCATACCTCCAGCAGCGCGGCGGGCAGCATCGGCGGATCGAGGCTTTTACCAGACTCGGCGGACATCTGGATAAAGATAGCTTGAGGAGTTCGGAGTCGGTGATTCGCTGTGGACGACTGGGCGTTCTGTCGTAACGTTCGCGATTGTGATCGATAGAGATAGCCGGTTGGCTAGCGACTTGTCGTTGGCGGTCATGCGGCTCTCGCGGCAGCTGCGGTTTCGGAGACCGCAGTCCCCGGTGTCGTTGTCGCAGCTGTCGGCGCTGGCGACGTTGGCCAATTTCGGCCCGATGACGCCGGGCGCGTTGGCCGTCAGGGAACGGGTTCGCCCGCCTTCGATGACGCGGGTGATTGCCTCGTTGGCAGATTTGGGTTTTGTGGACCGCGTTGCGCACCCCGACGACGGTCGACAGGTTTTGGTTTCGGTCTCTGCTGCCGGCAACGAACTCCTTGAGGCCGAACGCCGAGCCAGCCAGGAGTGGCTGGCGCAGCGGCTGGAGACCCTCGGCGTTGCCGAGCGCGATACCTTGCGCGATGCCGCTGACCTGATCTTGGCTCTTGTCGACGAAAGCCCTTGAGCGCAGCCGATTTTGACCACACCGAGGGCGTCGGTGGTGTGGTCGTCATCGATATCACCGATCCGGGCGACGCACGGTTGGACTCTTTCCGGGATTTGAACAGCATCGACCGTCGGCCCGACCTGCCGAGCGGCAAGGGGCTGGTGATCGCCGAGGGCGTGCTGGTGGTGCAGCGGATGCTGGCCTCACCTTTTACGCCGTTGGCTTTCCTCGGCACCGACCGCAGACTCGCCGAGCTCAAGGCAGATCTGGCCGGCAATCCCGCGCCGTTCTATCGGGCGTCGGCGGAGGTGATGGCCGAGGTGGTCGGCTTTCATCTCAACCGCGGGGTGCTGGCCGCGGCGCGTCGTGGGCCCGAGCGCGGCCTCGCGCAGGTAATCGACGACGCTCGGACCGTCGCGGTGCTCGAGGGTGTCAACGACCACGAAAACCTCGGCTCGATCTTCCGCAACGCCGCGGGCCTGTCCGTCGATGCGATCGTGTTCGGCAGCGGCTGCGCTGATCCGCTGTATCGCCGCGCGGTGCGCGTCTCGATGGGTCACGCCCTGCTGGTGCCCTATGCGCGGGCGAGCGCCTGGCCGACAGACTTGAAGACGTTGCGCCAGAAGGGGTTTCGGTTGCTAGCGATGACCCCTAGTCCCGACGCTGCGCCGTTGCCGGAGGCAATGGCGGCCATGCGTGACGAGCGGGTCGCGGTGCTGGTCGGCGCCGAAGGGCCGGGTCTGAGCCGCGCTGTGCTGCACGCGAGCGATGTGCGGGTACGTATCCCGATGTCACGCGGCACCGACTCGCTCAACGTCGCAACGGCGGCAGCGCTGGCGTTCTATGAGAGGGCTAGGCTCGGCTGATGGTTGACGAATCCACGCCGTGGGCAACGGGTTTGACGGTGGCCGGGTTTGTCGCCGCAGTGACTGGCGTCGCCGTCGTGGTGCTGAGTTTGGGGCTGATCCGGGTGCACCCGTTGTTGGCCGTCGGGCTCAACATTGTCGCCGCCGGGGGATTGGCGCCGACGCTGTGGGGATGGCGGCATACCGCGGTGCTGCGGTGGTTGGTGCTCGGCGTCGGACTCGGTGTGACGGGTGGGTGGCTGACGTTGGTGTCGATGCAGCTATCGAGCTAGCGCTGGCCGCCGGAACGGACACCCAGCAACACGTCTTCCCATGCCGGTACCGGTGGCTTGCCGCGGCGGCTGCGCACCGGCTCGCTCTTGGGTTCGACCGCCGGGGCTTCCACCGGCGCGGGCTCAGGCTCCTCGAAGTCGAGCTGGGCGACCGGGGCCACGGGCCGCAGCGGACGCTCGAAGTTTGGATCGATCAGCTCACTCGCCGGGTCGTCGAGGGCGGTGACGGTTCCGCCGTGAGCGCCGGGGCAGTAGCGGAAGTGGGCGATGTTGTCAGAACGTCCCGCCTTCCAGCCCAGCTGGACCGTCCACCGGCCATCTTCATTACGCCAGGCGTCCCACGTGGTGATGTCGGGATTGAGGCCACGCGCCAGCAGCGACGACGTCACGGTTTCCAGCAGCGTCAGCACCGCGGGGCCGTCGGCAAGGACGGGGTGCGCGGCAGTTGCCAGCTCGGCAGCGCGCGCGCGTTCCAGCAATACCGGATTGGCGAACCGCTGCACCCGCTCGATCTCGACCCCGGCGGCCGCCGCCACCTGCTCGACGGACGCGCCTGAGCGGATACGCGCTTGAATTTCCTTGGGACGCAGCAGACTGGGTACTTCGATGTCGATATGGGTTTGGCCCACTCGGGCCCCGTCGCCGCGCGCCGCGGCTCTTAACTTGTCGTCGACTCGAATCTTGAACTTCTCGTCCGGATCGCCGTTATCTCGAGTCAACTCGCAAATGATGTGTTTGCCATCAACATCGAGTCCGACGATCGTGAGTTCCCGCATGGTTTCTCCTCGCAGGCTCCTCGCAGACCAGCGCGCCAGGCCTGTCAGCTGCGGACTCTAGTGCAGTCCGCGGCCGTTACCGTTCTGACACGCGGTAGCTACCTGGGCTTCTTTTCCAAAGCCGGGTTAAAGCCGCTCCACCACCCAGTCGATGCACTCGGTGAGTGCACTGACATCGTCAGGTTCGACGGCGGGGAACATCGCGACCCGCAATTGGTTGCGGCCGAGTTTGCGGTACGGCTCGGTGTCGACGATGTCGTTGGCGCGCAGCACCTTGGCCACCGCGGCCGCATCGACGTCATCGTTGAAGTCGATGGTGCCCACGACCTGCGAGCGCAGCCGCGGTTCGGTCACGAATGGCGTCGTGTAAGCCCGTTCTTGCGCCCAGCTGTACAACCGCTGCGAGGAATCCGCGGTGCGCTTGACCGCCCACTCCAGTCCGCCGTTGCCCAGCAGCCACTCGATCTGTTCGGCCAGCAGCACCAGCGTGCCGATGGCCGGAGTGTTGTAGGTCTGGTTCTTGAGGCTGTTCTCCACCGCGATCGGCAGCGACAAAAAGTCCGGCACCCATCGCCCGGACTCCGCGATGGCCTCGATCCGGCTCAGGGCGGCCGGGCTCAGGATCGCCAGCCACAGTCCGCCGTCGCTGGCGAAGTTCTTCTGCGGCGCGAAGTAGTAGGCGTCGGTGTCGGCGATGTCGACTGGCAGGCCGCCGGCGCCGGAGGTGGCATCGATGACGACCAGCGCGTCGCCGGCGCCCTCGGGCCGGGTTACCGGCACCGCGACCCCCGTCGAGGTCTCGTTGTGCGCCCACGCGATCACGTCGACCGACGGGTCGGTCTGCGGCTCGGGTGCGCTGCCCGGATCCGCCTTGATGACGATCGGCTCGCCGACGAACGGATTCTTGGTGACCGCGGAGGCGAACTTCGAGCTGAACTCGCCATAGCTCAGGTGCAGCGACCGTTTGTCGATCAGCCCGAACGCCGCGGCATCCCAGAACGCCGTCGCGCCGCCGTTACCCAGCACCACCTCGTAGCCGTCCGGCACCGAGAAGTAGTCCCGCAGTCCGTCGCGCACCCGGCCGACCAGATCTTTGACCGGCGCCTGGCGGTGCGACGTCCCGAACAGCGTGGCGGCGCTGGTGGAGAGGGCTTGCAGTTGTTCCGGTCGGACCTTCGACGGGCCAGACCCGAACCGTCCGTCGGCGGGTTTGATGTTGTCAGGAATCGTGAGCGCCTCAGCCATGATCACCAGGCTAGTGACCGGGCCGAGGCCGACGATCACCTGGTCGCCGAGTCGCGTGACATGCGGGTTTGTGTGACGCAGGTCACGGTGTACAAATGTTCACGGACACGCCACAGTGGCAATCCAGGGTCTAGAAAGTTTGCGATACCTGCGGTACTGTCAGTGGACATAGCCCGTCGAAATGTAAACCTCATTGGGGAGGCTGGGATGACCCAGGCTGGAACGGCTCAAAAGCAGGCTCGGACAAAGATGGTGCGACGTTGGCGCCGCAACATGGATGTCCTCGACGACCCGAAGTACGTGGAGATGCTCACCACCCTGTCGGAGGGGTCGGTGCGGCGCAATTTCAACCCGTACACCGACATCGACTGGAAGTCCCCCGAGTTCGCGGTCATCGACAACGACCCGCGCTGGAAACTGCCGGCGACCGACCCGCTGGGCCGGCACCCCTGGTACCAGTCGCAGTCCGAAGAGCGCCAGATCGAGATCGGCATGTGGCGTCAGGCCAACGTCGCAAAGACCGGTCTGCACTTTGAGTCGATCCTGATCCGCGGCCTGATGGAGTACGCCTTCTGGGTGCCCAACGGGTCACCGGAGTACCGGTACTGCCTGCACGAGGCGGTCGAAGAGTGCAACCACACGATGATGTTCCAGGAGATGGTCAACCACATCGGCGCCGATGTGCCGGGCATGCCGCGGCTGCTGAAGTGGATCCAGCCCTATATTCCGCTGGCGGCCGGGCCGCTGCCGATCCCGTTCTGGTTCGGCATCTTGGCCGGCGAAGAGCCCATCGACCACACCCAGAAGAACGTGCTGCGTGAGGGCAAGGAGCTGCACCCAATCATGGAGCGGGTGATGGCAATCCACGTGGCCGAGGAGGCTCGCCACATTTCGTTCGCGCACGAATACCTGCGTAAGCGGGTCCCGAACCTGCCGCGCCGCAAGCGGTTCTGGCTTTCGCTGTATGTGCCGCTCACGATGCGGATCTTATGTTCGGCGATTGTAGTGCCGCCCAAGGCATTCTGGCGTGAATTCGACATCCCGCGTCAGGTCCGCAAAGAGGTGTTCTTCCGTTCGCCGGAGTCGCGTCAGATGCTTCGTGACATGTTCGGTGATGTCCGGATGCTTTGCCACGACACGGGTTTGATGAATCCGCTGGCCAAGCTGATCTGGCGGATCTGCAAGATCAACGGCAAGCCGTCGCGCTACCGCAGCGAACCGCAGCGCGAGCACCTGGCCGTCGCCCCGGCCGCGTAGGACACTCGCTTTTATGCCGCACGTTATTACCCAGTCGTGCTGTAGCGACGGGTCCTGCGTTTACGCCTGCCCGGTGAACTGCATTCACCCGTCGCCGGACGAGCCGAGCTTCGCCACCTCCGAGATGCTCTACATCGATCCGGTGGCTTGCGTGGACTGCGGTGCGTGCGTCAGTGCCTGCCCGGTGGGCGCTATCGCGCCCGATTCCCAGCTGACCGCCGAGCAGCAGCCCTTCATCGCGCTCAACGCCTTGTACTACCCGCCGCGTCCGGGTGACGAGAAACTGCCGCCGACCTCCAAGCTGGCGCCGGTGATCCCCGCACCGCAGGTGCGCCGGGGTCCGCTGACCGTCGCGGTCGTGGGCTCCGGGCCGGCCGCGATGTATGCCGCCGACGAACTGCTTACCCAGCCCGGCGTACGGGTCAACGTCTTCGAAAAGCTGCCCACCCCCTACGGGCTGGTGCGCGCCGGAGTGGCACCCGACCACCAGACCACCAAAAAGGTCACTGCGCTTTTCGACCGCATCGCCCGTCGCCGCGAATTCCGGTTCTTCCTCAACGTCGAGGTTGGCAAGCACCTGAGCCACGACGACCTGCTGGCGCATCACCACGCGGTGATCTACGCCGTCGGCGCGCCCAATGACCGCAGGCTGGATATCGACGGCATGGGTATGCCGGGCACTGCCACCGCCACCGAGCTGGTGGCCTGGATCAACGGCCATCCCGATTTCACCGAGCTGCCAGTCGATCTCAGCCACGAGCGGGTCGTCGTCGTCGGCAATGGCAACGTCGCACTGGATGTCGCACGCGTGCTCACCGCCGACCCCGACGAGCTGGCCCGCACCGACATCTCCGACCATGCACTGCAGGCACTGCGCGCCTCGCGGGTGCAGGAGGTGGTGATCGCTGCCCGGCGCGGACCTGCGCACTCGGCGTTTACGCTGCCCGAGCTGATCGGGGTGACGACCACGGCCGATGTGGTGCTCGCCGCCGCCGACCACGAGCTGGTGCTGCGCGACCTGGCAGCCGTCTCGGACGCCGTGACGAAGCAGAAGCTGGAGATCCTGAGCAAGCTCGGCGACGGGTCCGGCCCGTCACTACGCCCGCGCATCCGGCTGGCCTACCACCTGACGCCCAACCGGGTGCTGGGTGAGCAGCGGGCCACCGGGATGGAGTTCGTCGTCACCGGCACCGACGAGGTGTGTCAGCTCGAGGCCGGACTGGTGCTCAGCTCAATTGGCTACCACGGCAAGGCTATTCGCGACTTGCCCTTCGACGACATCGCCGGAGTCGTGCCGAACGACGGCGGCCGGGTGATCGACCCCGACACCGGTCAACCGGTGCACGGCGCATACGTGGCGGGCTGGATCAAGCGCGGCCCGACGGGATTCATCGGCACCAACAAGTCGTGCGCACTGGAAACCGTGCAGCGGCTGGTCGACGACTTCAACGCTGGGTTGCTTCGCGATCCGATCGCCAAACCGTCGGCATTGCAGACCATGGTTCGCATGCGTCAGCCCGCCGTCGTCGACGCCGCCGGCTGGCAGGCCATCGACGCTGCCGAGGTGTCCCGCGGCAGCCTCGCCGATCGGCCGCGCAACAAGTTCACCTCGATCGACGACATGCTCGCGGCCGCAGCGGCCGCGCCGGCACCGCCGCTGCGGCGCCGGCTGGCCGACCGGCTGCGTCAACTGGCCGACTTGGCCTAGGGCTACTGGCCCATCGCCGCAGCGATTTCCTCCATGCTGACCTCGCGTACCGGCTGACCCAGCGACCAGTGGTGGCCGAACGGGTCGGCCACTATGCCGTAGCGGTCGCCCCAGAATTGGTCCTCCAACGGCATCACCACGGTGGCCCCGGCGTCGAGTGCCCGCTGAAACTTGGCGTCGACATCGGTGACGGTCAGATGGATGGTGACCGGAGTTCCGCCCAGCGACGTCGGTGTCACCGACTTGCCGCCGCTCATTTCCGGGAAGTCGTCATTGAGCAGCACGGTGAAGCCGTTGATGCGTAGCGCGGCGTGGATGAGCTTGCCGTCGGGGCGGGGCACGCGCCCGAGTTCTTCGGCGTCAAAAGCCTTGACGTAGAAGTCGATCGCCGCGGGGGCGTCATCGACGACGAGGTGCGGGGACAGTGCGGGTTCGACGGCGATTGCCATCAAGGCCTCCTAGATATCGGTAAGGGAGCGGTAGGTCCTACGACTCGTAGACTCGGGCCGCGATGCAATCTCATCACCGACCACCGACAACGAGGTGTCCTGCGGGTTAGGCCTTGGGGATGTCCGCCCAGCCTTCGACTGATTCTGGGCTGCGCGGGTCCGGGCCGACGTAGATGGCCGACGGGCGAACCAGCTTGCCAAGCCGCT
>DAIODV010000009.1:0-814 GCA_036746615.1 Mycobacterium sp. | reverse complement strand
GCGCGCACCACCCGGCGGTGCGGCCGCAGGTGAACATCGCCGGCATCATGTTGGGCGGAACCTGCGCGAAGTCCAGGATCACCGCGGCCCAGAACTCGACGTTGGTCTCAATCGCCCGGTCCGGACGGCGCTCCCGCAACTCCGCGAGCGCGGCCTGTTCGACCGCCGCCGCGACTTCATAGCGCGGTGCGCCCAGCCGTTTGGCGGTGGCCCGCAGTACTCGGGCACGCGGGTCTTCGGCGCGGTAGACGCGGTGCCCGAAGCCCATCAGCTTCTCGTGGCGGTCCAGAATCCCCTTGACCAGTCCGCGCGCGTCACCGGTGCGCTCGACCTCTTCGAGCATCGGCAACACCCGTGCTGGCGCCCCGCCGTGCAGCGGGCCGCTCATGGCTCCGATCGCACCCGAAAGCGCGGCCGCGACGTCGGCGCCCGTCGACGCGATCACCCGTGCGGTGAACGTCGAGGCGTTCATTCCGTGCTCGGCAGCCGAGACCCAGTACGCGTCGACGGCCTCGATGTGCCTGGGATCCGGTTCGCCTTGCCACCTGGTCATGAAACGCGCTGTGACCGTTGGACATTCGTCGATAACACGCTGAGGAACGGCGGGCTGGTAGATGCCGCGGGCCGATTGGGCGACATAGGACAGCGCCATCACCGAGGCCCGGGCGAGCTGGTCGCGGGCGGTTGCGTCGTCGATGTCGAGCAGCGGCTGATAGCCCCAGATCGGCGCGAGCATCGCCAGGCCGGCCTGCACATCTACCCGCACATCACCGCTGTGGATCGGCAGCGGGAACGGCTCGGCCGGCGGCAGCCC
>DAIODV010000008.1:1337-25709 GCA_036746615.1 Mycobacterium sp. | reverse complement strand
AACGGTGCGATACGCGGGAGCCGAAGTGAGCCGAATACGACGACCGGTCCCCCGGCGGCCGAAACCATCGCCCAGCCGAGCAGTGGCTGGATCAGCAGCAGCGCATACAGCGATATCTCGGACGCCACGACGATCTTGCGTTCCAGCGCGCCCACCGTCGCGGGCATTGGCGGAGCGCGGTGGGTCAACCTGTTGACGAGACGCACCACGACCACCACCAGGATCGTCACGCCCAGCGTCTTGTGCAGTGCGACAAGCCCGGCGTAGCGGCCGGTCGAATTGACCATCACGAAGCCGATGAACAATGCGCAGAACACCAACGCGGCGGTCAACCAATGGAGGACCCGGGTCAACACGGGGTAGCGCCCGGTCACGGCGTGTTCTCCCCGGTGCGGCGACGGTATGAGGCGGCGTAGACCGCCGATCGCGCGCTCAGCAGCGGATCGTCGGAGGGCTCGATACCGGCGGGCAGCACAAGCGGATCGAAGTTGACGTCGCGCGCATTGCCTTTCGCGTCGGCTTCGACAGAGTCGAGCGTGACAACCCCGGCGTCGACGCTGCGACGATCAGCCGGCCACAGCAGGGTCGCGTCGTGGGTCGGGTCGCCCGCGACGCCGACGGTCAGCATCAGCCGCCAGCGCAGCGGACCGGCCCGCAATTGCCGGACCAGGGCATCGAACAACGCGTTCGGCCCCGACGACGCGGGGAGCGCCTGCTGCAGCGGTGTCAGCGACCACCGCACCGGCGTTCGCGAACCGGAATCGTTGACGAAGTAGAAGGCGTTCAAGCCGCGGTAGACGCTGTCGGCGAAGCCGGGAGTCGGCGGATGCTGCGTGACGATCTGCATGGCCCGCGCCGTCTCCGGATGTGCGGCCAGGAACCGCGTCATCGCCGTTGGATCGGGCTTGCCGGTGGCGGGAACGACGGCCGAGGCGATCAGCCGGTCGTAAAAACCTTGCGGTGAATTATCAAGGAAGACTGGGAGATTCAGTGTTGCCATCCGCCATTGCTCTGCGCCGGGGAATCCGAACGTCAGGCCCAGCCCGCGCGCGGCCGACGACGCGTCAACCGCATGCGGGTTGCCGCCGGCCAACGAAAACCGCCCGGCCACCAGTGTGCGACCGGGCGCGAACACCGCGGCTTTTGACAGTTCGCGGCCGTTGCCGTTGCTGTCGAAGTAGCCGCTGACAACCATGCCCTTGGCGTGGTTCTTGCGGAACCCCGGTTGCCGACCGAATACCTTTGCGAAACCCTCGAGGAAAACCCGCGGCGTCAATCTCACGGGTCCGATCCAATTATTCGCATACGCCAGCCCGCCAAGGTCTGCCGCCAGGAACGCTGCTACTACGGCGGCGCCGGCAATCACGTTGCGCCTGCTTGGGTGTTCGGTCATCAGTAGGCCTTACGAGTCTTATCTGACATCAGTTCAACGACACCCCTACCGGGAGTTGACTTTTGGGAAAACAGGCGAAAACGTACCCACACCTACGACCGGAGTGCCACGATCGCGTTAGATAACCATGAACGGCCGGATATCACCTGCGCCACACGTACTTGCGGTGCTCACCGCGGTTGCGACCGCGGTGCCGGTGTGCGGCCTGGCGAACGCAACGCCCGAAAAACCCCAGGTGACCTATCAGCTGAGCGGCAGTGCCCCTGTGGCGGACTACATCTCGTATCAGACCGCTGACGGCCAGATCCAACAGGCCCGTGTGCCGTTGCCGTTTACGACGAAATTCACCTCGTTCGGGTATCAGCAGTACCTGATCAGCGCGCAGAGCCCCGGCTCGGTCACGTGCACGATTCTGGTCGACGGCAAAGTCGTCAGCCAGGCGACCGCGAACGGGGCCCCCGCCCGTACGGTCTGCTCGCACTGACACCTCGTCGTATTAGGCTCACGTCTATCCCTCAACGACGAGGACGGTCGACATGGGCATTGCGACTCGCGTCAATGGCACGACGCCGCCGGAGGTTCCGCTCGCAGATATTGACTTGGGCACATGGGACTTCTGGGAGCTCGACGACGATCTGCGCGACGGCGCGTTCGCCACGCTGCGCCGTGAAGCGCCGATCACGTTCTGGCACGAGCCCGCCATGGAGGGGTTCGAGCAAGGCGCCGGGTTTTGGGCGCTGACCAAGCTCGACGACGTGTTCTTCGCCAGCCGCCATCCCGAGTTATTCAGCTCCAGCCCAAGTATCACCATCGGCGACCAACCGCAGGAGATCGCCGAGTTCTTCGGCTCGATGATCGTGCTCGACGATCCACGGCACCAGCGGCTGCGATCGATCGTCAGCAGAGCGTTCACCCCCAAGGTAGTGGCCCGGATCGAGGAGTCGGTGCGGCAGCGGGCGCATCGGTTGGTCGCGTCGATGATCGCCGCGCATCCCGACGGCAACGGCGAGGCAGTCAGCGAGTTAGCCGGCCCGCTGCCGTTGCAAGTCATCTGCGACATGATGGGCGTCCCCGAGGACGATCATCAGCGCATCTTCCACTGGACCAACGTGATCCTCGGTTTCGGCGACCCTGACCTGGCAACAGATTTCGAACAGCTCACACAGGTATCCATGGAGATCGGCGGCTACGCGACCGCGCTCGCGGAGGATCGCCGCAGCAATCCGCAGGACGATCTGACCACGAGCCTGGTGCAGGCCGAGGTCGACGGCGAGCGCTTGACCTCGGCGGAGGTCGCGTCGTTCTTCATCCTGCTGGCGGCGGCCGGCAACGAGACGACGCGCAATGCGATCAGCCACGGCCTGCTCGCCCTGACGCGCTACCCCGAGCAACGGCAGACCTGGTGGACCGACTTCGACGGGGTATCGCACGCGGCGGTGGAAGAGATTGTGCGGTGGGCATCGCCGGTGATCTACATGCGCCGCACACTCACCCACGACTTCGAACTGGACGGAACGAAGTTGGCAGCCGGTGACAAAGCGACGCTGTGGTACTGCTCGGCCAATCGCGACGAGTCGAAGTTCGCCGACCCGTGGAAGTTCGACGTCACCCGCAACCCGAATCCGCACGTCGGCTTCGGTGGCGGGGGCGCGCATTTCTGTCTGGGAGCCAACCTGGCTCGTCGCGAGATCCGGGTCATGTTCGAGGAGCTGCACCGCGAGATACCTGACGTCGTCGCTACCGAAGAGCCTGCCCGGTTGCTGTCGCCGTTCATCCACGGCATCAAAAGTCTGCCGATCGCCTGGACACCGCCGCCAAGCACCTTATAGTCAGACCCGTGCAGATGCCCAAGACCATGGCAGCCGGCGTGGCGCTCACTGCGGCGGCAATCGCCCTTGCGCCGAATGCGGCTGCAGCCGGGATGCTGATCGGCAACTACGAAGTCGAGACCAACCGGGATCCGGGCCACTCCTGGCTCTGGGAGGTCAGGAAATGCCGGTTTGACGAACCGGACTGCGTCCATGTGCAGGGCACGCCGCGACCCAACGGGCAGGCAGTGCCGTGGAATGCGGACGCGCATCTCGCGAACGGTCGCTACACGATGGTGGTCGACGTGCCCGACGGGGTGCGCTGCGTCGTGACCTTCCTGCCTTCGCACGACACCTATTCATGGGATGCCGTGACGCTGGCCGGTTCGGTGGATTCCACTTTCAACGAGGGCTGCGGCGGCGCGCCCGGCGGCACAGTGTCATACCCGTTCTCGCTCCAGCGGTACTAACGACGCTCCGGGTCGGGTCCGGCGCAGTGCCAAGCGATATGGCAATATCACCAGACGTGTGTACAACACCTTTCGTCGCAAGGTTCTTCGCCGTTGCCGTAATGACTTGGGCCGCACTGGGCATCTCGATTCCGTCCGTGTCCGCCGCGGGCTGTCCCGATGTGGAAGCCGTATTCGCTCGGGGCACCACCGAGGCGCCGGGTGTCGGCGCGATAGGACAGGCATTCATCGATTCGTTGCAGTCAAAGGTCGGGCCGAAATCCTTCGGGGTATACGCGGTCGATTACCCTGCCACCACAGACTTCCCGACGGCGATCGACGGGATCAGAGACGCGGGTGATCACGTCGAGTCGATGGCAGCCACCTGTCCCAAAACCAAAATGGTGCTCGGCGGGTACTCCCAGGGCGCGGCGGTGATGGGTTTCGTCACCTCGGCTGCGATACCCGATGGCGTCGACGCGGCCGACGTGCCGAAGCCAATGCCAGCCGACGTGGCCAACCACGTCGCGGCGGTAACGCTTTTCGGCACGCCGTCAAACCGGTTCATGGACAGGGTCGGCGCGCCGCCGGTCGTCATTGGTCCGCTATATCAGCCAAAGACACTCGAGTTGTGCGCCACTGACGATCCGATCTGTTCTGACGGAGGCGACTGGGCCGCACACGCCGCCTACGCCGACGACGGAATGGTTGACCAGGCAGCGAATTACGCCGCGAGTCATCTCTAGACGCTGGCGAACAGCTGGCCCCATTCGTCCCGAGCCGCCGATTGCGCGTCGGCGGATGTGTGGGCCGAAGTATCGCCACCATTCGCCAGATGCACCAGCGCCCAGGCCATTGCGAACACCGGCATCCTGTGACGTTGTGCCGCACCGAGCAACTCGTGGAACGCGGTTTCTGAGGGACACCGACGAAGGCCGATGAGAATGCCCTTCGCGGTGTCGAGGATGCGACCACCGTGCACTTCCGCCGTCATACCGTGCTTACCTCCTTTTCCCGAGCGTGATCCATGATTTGCCCAAGCTGGCCGGCGCGCCAGATCATCGCCTCGATCGGTATAGGCCTGTAATCGTCTTGGTACCCGCCCCCCACATCGTGCGGGGCACCAGTGCGTACAGCATGATGTGCTGGTGTTTGGGCTTGAAGTAATCGTTGCGCTGTTTGCCACAGTGATCATCGGGACGGTCATTGGCCGGCGCTATCGAGTGGGCCCACCCGTTCTGCTGATCATGCTCGGCGCGTCGCTGGGGTTGATCCCTCAGGTCGGCGGCGTCCGCCTCGACGGCGAAATCGTGCTGTTGCTGTTCTTGCCTGCGATCTTGTATTGGGAAAGCTTGAACACCAGCTTCCGCGAAATTCGGGCGAACTTGCGCGTCATCATCATCCTCAGTGTCGGCCTGGTGATCGTCACGGCGGTCGCAGTGACCTGGACGGCGCGGGCCTTCGGGATGGAGTCACACGCGGCGTCGGTCCTCGGTGCCGTGCTCTCCCCCACTGACGCCGCCGCCGTGGCCGGCCTCGCGAAACAGCTTCCCCGCCGCACACTCACCGTGTTGAAGGCGGAAAGCATCATCAACGACGGGACCGCTCTCGTGCTGTTCACGGTGAGCATCGCCGTGGCCGTCGGCGGTAACCCGGTCAGCCCGGCCGCGCTGACAGTCCGCTTTGTCGGTTCCTACGTCGGCGGCATCTGCGCCGGATTACTGGTCGGGTTCGCGGTAACGCAGGTGCGCCGCAGACTCGACGCGCCGCAAGAAGAAGGCGCACTGAGCCTGGTGACGCCATTCGCCGCATTTTTGCTCGCCCAAGCGATTCAATGCAGCGGCGTTGTCGCAGTACTGGTCTCGGCCCTCGTGCTCGCCTACGTCAACCCGCATATAACCCGGGCTCGTTCGCGCCTCCAGACGTTTGCGTTCTGGGATCTCGTGACCTTCCTGATCAACGGCTCGCTCTGGGTGTTCGTCGGCACCCAGATGCCGCACGCGGTGCGCGGTATTGCCGGCGTCGACGGCGGCCTTCACCACGCGGCATTGCTGGCTCTAGCGGTCACCGGCGTGATCATCGTCAGTCGGTTTGCGTGTGCAGAAGTCGTCACCGCATTGATCCGCACAGTGGACCGGCGCGCGGTGCAGCGCGCCCGTCGTGTCAATTGGCGCCAGCGCGTCGTATCCAACTGGGCAGGGTTCCGTGGTGCGGTATCGCTCGCCGCGGCGCTGGCCGTCCCACTGACCACACACAGCGGTGCACCGTTTCCGGATCGCAACCTGATCGTCTTCGTGGTCTGCGTCGTGATCCTGGTGACCGTCCTCGTCCAAGGCACCACGCTGCCCGACGTCGTGCGATGGGCCCGGATGCCTCAAGACGCAAGTCACGCAGATGAATTGCAACTGGCCCGGTGCCGCGGCTCCCAAGCCGCGCTCGAAGCCCTGCCGATCGTCGCCCGTGAAATCGGCATCGGCGATGATCTACAGCGGCGTCTGCGCAAGGAATACGAGGAGCACGCAGCGCTCATCGAAGCCGGCGACGACGCTGAGGGTTCCAATGAGGTAGCCGAGCGCCACGATCTGCTGCGACAGGTCCGCCTTGGCGTGCTCGAACACAAGCGCCGCGCCATCATCGAGCTGCGCGACCAAAACCGGATCGACGACATCGTGCTACGCGAGGTGCAGTCGGTGATGGACCTCGAGGAGGTGCGGCTGCTCGACCCCGCCGACACCGAGTGACAAGGCGAAAGGCCTTACAGCGTCGATACTTTGGTGGCGATCTGGTTAGCGATGTCGACCGCTGAGTTCTTCGGGTCGGGGCTGCAGGTGTTGACATCGACGATGACGTTGTTCTTGCGCGCCAGCGCGTGACCACACGCCCAACCGCCGGCCCGGGCATCTTGTTGCGTCGCAATCGTGCTCAGCGCACCGTTGGCATCCGATATCGGCCCGACGTTCCATTGCGTTCCGGACTGGATGTGGGTGTAGGTATGGCAGGACGGCCAACGTAGCGCCGACGCGATCAAGAACAGCCCGGCCTGTTTGGCGGTGGGAAACAGCACGACAGCTTGCTCGGCGTAATGGGTGAAGTTATCGCCATCGTTCATTGCCTGATCCCGCACCGCGGTAAAACCACTGTTGGCGTAGACCGGCGCTTGCGCCGCGCCGTCGATGGCAAGACATTCCCTGGGCCGCATAGTGGCGCTGTCGTCAGACATCGCGTCGTGCCTTCTGGTGACCGCCATCGCGGTCGCGCCCATCACCGGATTGATCTGCTCCGGGCTAAGCAGCAACGCATCGAGCTCACGCTCGACAACCGGGCGTGGAATGAGCGATACCTTGGTCGTCGTCGATTTCACATTTGCTTGATTGCTGCCGGCACCACAACCCGCGCCGAGAATGCAGATGGCGGTAACGGCTAACGCTGCCGTTAAATGGCGCATCTTTCTTCATCCCCGTTCCCGACGGAACTCGCGTATGCCAGCCTACCGCGCACTTCGGCGGGTAATACGAAGGAACGAAGCCAATTTTAGATTCCGCTTAGCGATCTCCAATCCGCTTCGAGACGAATCGTTAAAGGGCCCATGGGCTTAGCCCGCGTTGGTACCGTCGATCCGTGGTACTTCGGCGAGAAAGCGCAATTCGCGGGCGCCGGCTGCGAGTCGACGAGGCGCTGATGGAGCGCGCCCTGATGAGTCCGGTCGGCTACCGCTTCCTGCTCCATGTAGCGCCGCGAATCGACAAGGTGCTGATCCCCCTGACGAATGGCCGGCTGAGCTCGGTCGGATTCGACCTCGTCGGGCTCGTCACTACGACCGGCGCCAAGTCCGGGCAGCCGCGCACCACTCCGTTGACGTTGATCAGCGACTCCGACGGGCTTCTCGCGATCGGATCCAACTACGGCCGCACAAAACATCCGGCCTGGAGCACCAACCTGCTGGCACATCCGGAATGCACGATTGAATTCATGGGTCCGCCCGCGAAGTACCAGGCCGAGCTGCTCACCGGCGACGCTCGTGCCGCAGCCTGGGCCACCGCCGTCGACGCGTATGCCGGCTACGAGCGCTACCGAGCCAGCTGCGCACCGCGCGAGATCAGGCTCTTCCGCTTCCAGCCCATGGACTGAGGAGTTCATAGGCTGTTCAGCCAACCGTCGATGTCAGCTCGTTGACCGCACACGAGGGGCAGTTCTGCTGGCACTATGCGTGTCGTTCAGGTCGCAAACTTCTACGGACCTCGCTCCGGCGGCCTTCGCACCGCCGTGGATCGGCTGGGTGCCGAATACTGCGCCGCAGGCCACGAGGTGTTCTTGATCGTGCCCGGTCGGCATGCCGCACACACCCAGCTGCCCACGAGCGTCATTCGAATCACCGTGCCCGCCAAGCTGATTCCCTTGACCGGTGGCTACCGCGCGGTGCTGCCGGGACCGGTGCGAGCACTGCTGGAAGCGCTGCGGCCGGACACCTTGGAGGTCTCTGACCGGCTCACACTGAGATCACTGGGCCGCTGGGGACGCGAACACGGCGCCACCGCCGTGATGATCTCTCATGAGCGCCTTGATCGCCTTGCCGGCCAACTACTTCCGCGTCGAACCGCAAGGGCCTTCGCTGATTTCGCCAACCGCCGCACGGCCGCCAACTACGACACCGTGGTATGCACCACCGGGTTTGCCCGCGAAGAATTCGATCGCATCGGCGCAACGAATACCGTCACCATCCCGTTGGGCGTGGATCTGGAGACCTTCCACCCGTGCCGGCGTTCGGCTCTCATACGTCAGCGCTGGGCCGCACCGTCGCAGACTCTGCTGGTGCATTGCGGCCGGTTGTCGGTGGAAAAGCGAGCTGACCGCAGCATCGACGCGGTCGCCGAACTGCATGCCGCCGGCGTTGATGTCCGCCTGGTCGTCGTGGGTGATGGTCCGTTGCGCGCCAAGCTCCAACGGCAGGCCGCGCGATTGCCGATCGATTTCACCGGTTTCGTTTCCGATCGCCACGCGGTCGCCGGTTTGCTGGCCTCGGCTGATGTCGCGCTTGCGCCAGGGCCGCACGAAACCTTCGGGCTGGCCGCGCTGGAATCATTGGCGTGCGGCACACCGGCCGTGGTTTCCCGCACGTCGGCGCTGAGCGAGATCATCACCGCGGACAGCGGAGCGCTTGCTGACAACGATCCCGCCGCCATCGCACAAGCGGTCAGCGCGATCGTCAGCAGACCCGAAGAGCACCGGCGGGCCGCTGCGCGGCGCCGTGCCGAGATGTTCACCTGGCACCGCGCGGCGGTCGGAATGCTGACTACGCTGGGCGCCGCGTCCGCCCCCGACGACTGCGGCCACTCGGAAGTCACCGCGTAGCGCCCCAGGCGGCCGCCGCGCGGCAGGCGGCGAAATGCCTGCAACCGTCATTGGCGGCGGGTTATTGTGCTCGCCAGTCGCTGGAAGGTTGCATGGAGGGCTCTTTGCAGGGGACTTCGTTCGGAAGGTACCGGCTGATCGAGTTGCTGGGCCGCGGCGGCATGGGCGAGGTGTGGCGGGCTCATGACACCGCCATCGACCGCACCGTCGCGATAAAGATCTTGCCGGCCCAGATCTCTCAAGACCCGGTGTTTCAGCAACGGTTCCGACGCGAGGCGTTTGCGGCTGCGCGATTGAACAGTCCCCACGTCGTGCCGATCCATAACCATGGCGAAATAGACGGACGTCTGTTCGTGGACATGCGGCTGATCGAGGGATCCGACCTGCAATCGGCGCTGAACCGCGGGCCGCTGCCGCCCGAGCGGGCAGTGCGCATCATCGAGCAGGTCGCCAAGGCCCTGCACGCCGCGCACAAGGTCGGGCTGTTACACCGAGATGTCAAGCCTTCCAACGTTTTACTCGATGACGACGACTTTGCCTACCTGATTGACTTCGGAATTGCGCGTGCGGTTGGCGAGCGGGGGCTCACCATGGCCGGCGAGGTGATCGGAACCTTCCACTACATGGCCCCGGAACGTTTCACCGCCGCACAGCTTCCCGCCGGACGAGGCGGCACCTCGCCGGTCGACGCCCGCTCCGATGTCTACGCGTTGGCCTGTGTGCTGTACGAGTGCTTGACCGCGGAACATCCTTTCCCCGGGGACAGCCTGGAACAACAGGTGACCAGTCACCTCACCGCTCCGCCACCACGGCCGTCGATCTCCAACCCCCGGCTGCCTGGCGGCTTCGACGGCGTCATAGCCAAGGGCATGGCCAAAAATCCTGGTGAGCGGTACAACACCACCGTCGAGCTTGCGCAGGCCGCCCGTGACGCCGTCACCTCCCCGATCGCATCGCCTCATCCGGAGGTTCGGACCGAGCCAGCGGATGTCCGCGGTCGAAGGCCGGCCCCGCCACCGCATGGGCCGCGGCCGTGGTGGCGGCGGCGTCGCAATGTCCTTCTAGCCGCGTGCGCGGTCGTGCTTACGGTCGCCGCTGTTGTCGCGGGCATAGCCGTGATATCCAATCAGCACGCAGGACAAGAAGCGTCCGAGACGACCCTGCCATTCACTGATCTCCTTGAACCAGAAGGTGTTTCGGTCGATAACGGCGGCACGGTATATGTCGCCGACACCCTGCACAATCGAGTGCTGGCGTTGTCGGCGGGCTCGACCTCCCCAGCCGTGCTGCCGTTCGACGGGCTCAACTATCCAACCGGTGTGACCGCCGACAACGGGGGCACTGTTTACGTGACCGACGCCGGCAACAAGCGGGTGGTGGTACTGCCTGCCGGCTCGACGAAGCAAATTCAACTGCCGTTTAGCGACCTGGGCAATCCGACGGGTGTGACCGTCGACAGCAGCCGCACGGTGTATGTCACCGATACCGCCAAGAATCAGGTGGTGGCACTTCACGCCGACTCAGACCGGCAATCCGCACTGCCGTTTGCCGGTCTTAACGGTCCAACCGGCGTGGTGGTGAATCAGAACGGCACGGTTTATGTGGCCGACGGCGGCAACAATCGGGTGCTGGCGTTGGCCGCGGACTCGAGCGTTCCCACCCCGGTGCCCTTCGTCGGCCTCAGCGATCCCGGCGGTGTGACGGTGGACGACGAGGGCTCGGTATACGTCACCAATAGGCGAGACAACCGGGTGCTGAAACTTCCCACAGGCTCGACCAAGCAAGTCGAACTGCACGTCACCGGTATCGACTATCCGTGGGGTTTGGCGGTAGACAACATCGGCACCGTCTATGTCGGAGGCCGCAACAATAAGGTAGTGGCTCTGCGCCAGAGTTGAGCTGTGCTAGCCCTGTGGGCCGGCGTTGGCCGGTCCTACCTGGCCGGTGAGCGGATTGACGTTGACGGTCATCGGCCCCCGTTGCCCCGTGGCGTTTGCTTGTCCGCGCTGCTGCGCTTGGGCAAGCGCGTTGATCACCGGGTTGTTCTTCAAAAGCTCTTTGCGGTCTTCCTCGGACAACTCGTAAAACGCCCACAGCCCCCAGGCGGCAGGCCGGACATACAGCGTCACCTTTTGGTGTCGACGCTTGTTCTGCGACAGCACCGCAGGAATCGGCACCACCCGATCCAGTGTCGCGGAACTGATCAGCTCCTGGCCGATCTTGTCCACATCCACCCCGTCTTGAAGCTCGTAAACCAATGACTGGTGGGGTGTATGGGATGGGCCTTGCAGGGCCAGGAACCACGCCATTCGGCGTCTCCTTCACTCGTCGTTACGAGCGTAACTGTAAAGGACGCAGTCGGGTTCAGCTGCTGGGATCGGGAAACGCCGCGGGGCCGGCGGGCCCGCCTCGTGCAACCACGACGGGCATTGACGTCGACGCGTTGGTACCCAGGATCGTGTGCACCACGTCGATGAGGTCTTCGACCGGCATCAACTTGCCCGGCATGCAGCCGCGCGAAGCCCACAGCGGTAGGGCTTTCATAGCGAGGTCCATATCCCACCCGACGTTCATTCCGGTCGCCGCGTCGCCCTCGCCGCCACCGCACTCGCCCACGATCAAGCAGGTGAAGCCGATGTCGGGGTGCTCGGCTCGCCACGCATCGACAAGTTGCTCGAGCGCAGCCTTGCTGACGCCGTATGCCCCAAGACCCGGCCAGGGCGGTCCGAAAGGTCCTGCGTCGGAAGACAGGTAGACCGCTTTACCCGCCGAGGCGGTCAAGTGTGGGACCGCCGCTGCCGTAACCAGCGCTGCGCCAATGACATTGGTATCGAAGACGCGACGCCAGGTTTCGGCGTCGGTGTCAACCAGCCTGACCAGTGGGCCGATCGCTGGCGTGTAGATCAGGTTGTCGATACCGCCGAGCGCATCGGCGGCTTCGTTGATCGCCGATCGACACGACGCCTCGTCGGTCACGTCGCATTCGATGGCGATCGCGCCCTCGCCCGCTTCCTTGGCGGCGGCCTCAATGCGCTCGCGGCGCCGGGCAAGCAACGCGACCTGAGCGCCGCGTTGCGCGAGGCCGACACCAATGCAACGCCCAAGACCGCTCGACGCGCCGACCAACACTGTCCTTGACATATTTGCCCCTTCTTGTAACGAGCCCGCTGCACGCACAGCGTATCGGCCCCGTCAGCGCGCGAGGGCCTCGCATGATTGGACACTCCAAGCAAGTGCTCAGGAAACGCATACAAATCGTCGTTAGCGTGGGGATTTGTGAGTTTAGACACATCAACAACGGGCTAATCCTGCTGGCAAAGGGCCGTGCGCGCCCCGCGCCCTCACCGAATTCAGGAGTGTGACTAGATGGGTACGACCTCTTTCGGCTTTGCTGAAATGGGCCCCGATGACCACGGCTACGAGAACTGGCTAACCACCTTGACGCAAGCGTCTGAGCGCCTGGACCTGCTACAGACCGCCGTCGCCGAGCTATGCGAGCTGTGCGAAAAGGAAGACGTCGTGCAAGCCCAGCAAGTCCTGGAGCTGCTTCAGCGGAGCGGCGCGATCGCGAAGACCGACTCTGCGCACTCTGACGCCGCCTAACCATTCAGGGCGACCCGCTGCGCCCGGCTCCGCCGCGCTTGCGATCGCCCTAGCTGAGGCGGGCCACCGCTCACTACGGTGAGCAACATGAAATATCTAGACGTCGACGGAGTCGGCCGAGTCAGCCGGATCGGGCTGGGTACCTGGCAATTCGGGTCGCGTGAATGGGGTTACGGCGACAGCTACGCCGCTGGAGCCGCGCGAGACATCGTTCGTCGCGCCCGCGCCCTGGGCGTGACGCTGTTCGACACCGCCGAGGTCTACGGACTCGGTAAGAGCGAACGGATCCTCGGCGAAGCACTCGGCGAAGAGCGCGCCGAAGTCGCGGTGGCCAGCAAGGTCTTCCCGGTGGCCCCGTTCCCGGCCGTCATCAAGCAGCGTGCGCGCGCCAGCGCGCACCGGCTGCAGCTGGACCGCATCCCGCTCTACCAGATCCACCAGCCCAACCCGGTCGTACCCGACTCGGTGATCATGCCGGGCATGCGCGATCTGCTCGACAGCGGCGCTATCGGTGCGGCCGGCGTCTCGAATTACTCGCTATCGCGTTGGCAGAAGGCCGATGCCGCCCTTGGCCGGCCCGTGATCAGTAACCAGGTGCTGTTCTCACTCGCGCGCCCTGAGGCACTGGACGATCTTGTCCCGTTCGCCGAGCGGGAGAACCGCGTCGTGATCGCCTACAGCCCACTTGCACAAGGACTATTGGGCGGCAAGTACGGCGTGGATAACCGCCCTGGCGGTGTTCGCGCCGTTAATTCGCTTTACGGCACCGAGAATCTGCGGCGGATCGAGCCGCTGCTGCAGACGTTGCGCGACGTCGCCAAGGACGTCGACGCCAAGCCGGCTCAGGTCGCACTGGCCTGGCTGATCAGCCTGCCGAATGTTGTTGCGATTCCCGGGGCATCAAGCGTTGAGCAACTCGAATTCAATGTCGCCGCAGCCGAAATCGAGCTGGGTGCAGAGTCGCGTAACGCGCTCACCGACGCGGCTCGCAGCTTCCGGCCGGTGGCGTGGGGTCGATTCCTCACCGACACAGTCCGGGAGAAGGTACTCGGTCGCAGCTAGGGCCGCGACTCCTCGGGTGTCCACGCCAGCGGCTGGCCGGGATGACCGGGGAAGAGATAGTCGATGAAAGCTGCTGCGGTGGGCTGTGGTTCGTGGTTGGCCAAACCCGGTCGCTCGTTGGCTTCGATGAACGCGTAGTCAGTGGCGGTGATGTCAGGCACGAGCAGGTCAATGCCCGTCACCCGGATACCAATCGCGTCAGCGGCTGCCACCGCAACTCGGCACAGCTCCGCGTTCACCTCGGGAGTGACGTCGTGGATCGTCCCGCCCTGATGCAGATTGGCGGTGTGGCGGACGCGGAGCCGAGCGCCTTGCGGCAACACGTCGTCTAGCATCCATCCGGCTTCGGCCACGGTCGCCTCGGTGAGTTCGTCGAGCGGGATGCGTGACTCGCCGCCGGTGGCCGCCGCGCGTCGTCGGCTCTCGGCGGTAATCAGATCCCGCACGGTGTGCTCACCGGTGCCGATGATCTCGGGGGGCAGCCGCAGCGCGGCGGCCACGACCCGGCCGTCGATCACCACCAATCGCAGGTCGCTGCCCGCGACCCGCTGCTCGATGAGGACCTCTGGGTATTGCTCGCGCGCACGTGCCACCGCGGCGGCAAGGTCGTCGGGACCATGGTCGGCGGTGACGCCCACGGTGATGCCTTTGCCCTGTTCACCGCGAGTCGGTTTGACGACGACCTCGCCGACTTCTTTCAGGAACGCATAGTCATCGTCGTCCATGGTCGCCAGGCGGGCACGAGGCACTTTGATACCGGCCTCAGACACCAGCCGCCGGGTCAAGCGTTTGTCGTCGCAGCGGCACATCGCGATCGCGGAGGTGAACTCGGACAGCGATTCACGGGTGATCACGCTGCGGCCGCCGTGGGTCAGTCGCATTTCACCGGCCCCGGCGTCCAGCACCTCTACCCAGATCCCGCGGCGCATCGCCTCGTCGGCGATGATGCGCGCATAAGGGTTGAGGTCGTCGACCGTCTCCGGCGGCGGAGCGAACAGCGGCTCGTTGATCGCGTTCTTACGTTTGATCGCCAGCACCGGAACACGGCTAAAGCCCAGCTTCTCGTAGAGGCCGATAGCCGCGGCGTTGTCGTGCGCAACCGAAAGATCTAGGTAAGACCGGCCCATGCTGCGGAAGTGCTCCGCGAGGGCCCGGGTCAGCGCTTCTCCGATGCCAGGAAGACCGGCAGCCGGGTCGACCGCCAGGGTCCACAAGCTAGATCCGAACTCCGGATCGTTGAAGAGCACTTTGTGATCGACACCGGTCACCGTGCCCACCACGGCGTTGTCGTTGTCACGCACTGCAATCAGGTAGGTCACCGAGTCAGCATGAAGGTGGTTGTCCCAGATCGTTTCGACAGGCGACGGGACCATTCCGCAGCGGACGAACACGCGGTTCATCGCGTCGGCATCGACCGGATCGTTCAGCGTGCGAATCGTCACACCGATCGGCGCCGGAGCCAGGCTTTCCTCGGGTGAGTCGTCAGGGAAGCGCAGGCGATAGGTATGGCTGGGATCGATGAAAAGCTCATTCGGCGCTCCCGCGACCACCACGTGGGCCTCACGCGCATACATGCAGATGTCGCGGCGCCCGGCAACTTCCCGGCGCAGTGCCTCGGTCAGCGTGTGGACATCGGCAAATGTCTGGCCGAAAATTAGTTTGCCCCAACCTAATTCGAGCTCGACATCTTTGGCCATCGCGTCCACGAGGTCCGGAGGCGACGCGTCATGCAGGCCCAGCGTGATTGCCTCGGTATGGTCCTGTGCCGGATCGATAGCCGTCATGGCGTCCGTCCTGTCCCGCCGTGGCGCTGCAGCCACGTCAACTCCCACGTCATCGCCATGTCGTTTACCCAACTCAACAGTCCGTCTATCAGTCTGGCACCGACGGCACCTCCGCGCAGCACTCGGTGGGTGAAATCATGGCGAAAGTCAGGGCCTGAAACGCCCCGCAAATCCGCGTAACGGCAGGTCAGCGCTGGTGATGAGTCCTGGTCGCGCCGCCACCACCGACTTGATAGCGGCGAGGGCAGGCATGCCGGTCACGGTCATACCGATGGAGGCGAAATTATCCGGATTGGACAGATCCACGCCCGGCTTGGGGAAGATCATGTGCTTGTTGTACACGCACGGATCGCCGGTGATTTGGGTGATGTAGCAGCCTTTGATGTTCCAGTTCGGGTCGGTATGCGGGGTCATCTGCCACTCCAGGTGCGTCTCGACGCGCGGGACGCCGTCGACCATGCCCTGGTATTTGATGTAGTTGCCGCCCAGCGAGCCCTTGGGCAAGGTGTACCAGCCCAAGTCGACGTCCTTCGTGCACGCGCCCAGCTCATAGCTGAACTTCACTTCGTCTAGTGCCACGTCGAAGCAGTCGGCCATCATCAGCACGCTGTCGGCAAACACGCGGGTGTACTTCTCGAGCTTTGCCGGGATTTCCGGATCGTCCACCGGAAGCCCGTAGCCGACCTCGATCCAGGTGTCCTTGGAATGATGGCACGACACATCCACTGATTCGATGGTGGTGATGTTCTCGATTTCGGCGACGTCGGCTGAACACACCACGCCCAGAATCTGATTCAGCCCCGGATTCATGCCAGTTCCGTAGAACGTGGCGCCGCCCTTTTCACACGCCTCCTGGAGCAGCTGGGTTACTGGCTTGCCCGACGGGTGCGGGTGATTCTTGTCGCGGTGCCACCCGGTGATCCAGTCGGCGGTGGTGACGATATTGATCCCTGCCTCAAGGACTTTGACGTACAGGTCCTCGTCGGGGAACACGCCGTGAAAGGTGAGGACGTCGGGCTTGGCCGCGATGATCTCCTCGATGCTGCCGGTCGCTTTCACGCCGTTAGGAGCCAGACCTGCCAGCTCACCCGCGTCCTTGCCGATCTTCCCCGGCGAATAGCAGTGCACACCGACGAGTTCCAGATCGGGCTGTGCGGCAATCCGTTTGATCATCTCGGAGCCGACGTTTCCGGTGGCTACCTGGAATACGCGAACCGGTGCGTTCATTGGGTCGTGCCTTTCTGAGCTGCGGCGTAGACGTCAGCGGCGCTGCCGCCGATGCCGTCGGGGTAGAACTGCTTGGCCCACTTGCGAATTGCGGTGAACCCGGCGTACTCAGCGGTGGCCAGCGCGGGTGGATCGGAATAGCGCTGATGGCCCCAGATGTGGACGTCCTGCTCGAACTGGCGGATCACTTCCTGCCCGAATTCTCGGGCCCTGGTCTCGGCTTTCGCTGGATCCTTGCCCGGCGTCCGCCCGATGTAGACCATGAATCGGACATCGGAGGTGGATTCGTCGACCGGGGTGATCGCCGAGATGGTGCGGTTGTCGATCATGCCGTGGCTTTTCGTCACCGCGATGCCCAGACCGCCATTGATGGCTTCCACGCGGCTGTCGATGTCTTCGATCTTCTGGTTGTCGTCACCCTCGAAGGTGATGGTGAAGTCGACGAACGACACCGGTTCGTCGAAGTCGTGACGGGTGAACACCGGCACGATCGGGGTGTTGTGCACGAACTTGAAATGGGCGAAGTCGACGCCGTTTTCGAGCACGTATTGCGGGTGCAGTTCCAGGCTTTGGCGGTACAACCGCTGCTGCGGGTAGTAGTCGTCGGCGCTGCTGCCGTCGTTGAATCCGGCGAACACGTCGGGCGCCTCGAAGTACGGTGGGCGGCCGTCGACGTCGTGCCAGACGTAGACCGACTCGTTGCGCTCGACCACCGGGTAAGTGCGGATCCGCCGGCCCTTGTTGGGCCGGTCCTGGTATGGGATACAGACGTTGCGGCCTTGCTGGCTCCACTGCCATCCGTGAAACGGGCACTGCAAGACCTCGCCGACGACTTTGCCGCCGTAACCGAGGTGCGCGCCGAGATGTTCGCAGTAGGCGTTCATCACGGTGAGCTCGCCGGACTCGGCGCGCCAGGCGACCATTTCCTGGTCGAAGTACTTCATCGTGTGCACGTCGCCGGTGCCGATCTCGTCTGACCAGGCAACTTGAAACCAGCCGGTCGGTTTCATCGACAACGGCGGTTTGGCCATACCGACTGTCCTCCTCAGCGCGATCTCATTATCAGAGTACCCTCTATGAAAAAGCTAGTCGAGACCCTAGTATCGATTTATGACTGAGCGCGCGGTGGTCAGACGTCCGAACCGTCGCGGCAACGCCACGCGGGAGAGCATGCTCAAGGCCGCGCTGAAATCGCTCGCCTCGGGCGAGCCAGGCTCAGTGTCGGCCAATCGCATTGCCAAGGACATCGGCGCTACCTGGGGCGCGGTGCAGTATCAATTCGGCGACACCGACGGGTTCTGGGCAGCCGTGCTGCACCACACTGCCGAACGCCGGGACGCGACGATGTCCGCGTTGACCAGCGTCGAATCGAACGCGCCGCTACGCGAGCGCGTTGGTGCGATCATCGACACCCTTTACCACGGGCTGGCATCCGATGATTCCCGCGCGATCGAGAATCTGCGGGCAGCACTCCCCCGCGACCACAAAGAGCTTGAACGTCTCTACCCACGCACCGCAGCCGAACTTTTTTCGTGGGGCAAGAGCTGGCAGCAAACCTGCCAAAACGCCTTTGCCGGTTTGGATGTCGACCCCCAGCGAGTCCGCGAGGTGGCCGCGCTGATTCCGGGTGCGATGCGCGGGCTGGTGTCTGAACGCCAGCTCGGTTCCTATGCCGACCTCGATGAAGCCCGCCGAGGGCTAACGAATGCTCTGGCAACCTATCTGGAGCCGCTTCCTGCGCCGGACCAGGATGCTCGGTAGCCACTCCCCAGTGTCGACGGCTTCGATCCAGCGGGTGCGTTCGAGCAGCATGCCGAGTGCGATGCGGGCTTCCAAGCGCGCCAGTGCGGCTCCCACGCAGAAATGAGCGCCCTTGCCGAATGTCAGGTGATCTTTGGCGCTAGATCGGTTGAGCCGAAACTCATTTGGTGCCTCGAAGTGACTCGGATCGCGGTTGGCCGCCCCCCACATGAGCAGCAGGTGGGCGCCTGCCGGCAGGTCGATCCCAGCTAGCGTCGTATCGCGCAGCACGTGTCGATAGTGGCCGCGAAACGGCGACTCGAAGCGCAATGCCTCTTCGATGAAAACGCCTAGCAATTCAGGATTCTCACGAACCTGCTGTTGGATATCAGGCCGATCGGCGAGAATCCATGCCGCGCTGCCTAGCAGCGACGCCGTCGATTCGCCGGCGGCGCTGAACAGAGTGATCATGATCGACATCGCTGGGGTTTGCTCCAACTCACCCGACGCGTGCCGATTGGCCAGATCAGCGATCAGCCCGTATTCGCCGTTCGCACTTGCTTTCTCGAAATGGTTCATCACGTAGCCCGAGAGCTCTATCGCCGCCATTGTCGCCTCTTGAAGCTGGTCGGCGCTGACGATCCCGTCCAGCAGCGACATGGCGGCATAGGCGAGCCGAATGAGTTCGTCGACGTCGTCAGCGGGCAGACCCAGCAGCTGGGCGACAACCATCATCGGAAGGCGATTGGCTATCGCGCTCATCCACTCGATTCGTCCCTCGTGCAGATTCTGATCCCACAATCGGTCGGCGGTTTCAGCGGCGAACGCTTCAATGATCCGCACGCGCTTCGCTGACAAGTGCGGCAACAAGATCTTGCGGTGCAGCGCGTGCACGGGATCATCGGCGGTGGCCAGGGCGTGCGATGGATCCCCGAGAGGACCCATCTCGAAAGGTGTGACCGTGCCGTCATCGTGGTAGACCATCGTCGCGGTCAGGTTCGACGAAAAGTCCTCTACCCGTTCGACGGCTTCGAGCACCGCATCCCAACCACACACGACGTAGAACTCCGAATCACCGATCTGGTGCACGGGTGCTTCCACACGCATGCGGTCATACAACGGATAGGGGTCCTGCAGCGCCGCGGCACTGAAGAACTGAGCCGGATGGTCCACGACCGTCATGGGTTCCAGGCTGAGTGCCGTTAGCGCTGGGGGCAATGGTGCGCGACAAAGTTGAGAAAGGGCTGCAGGCCGGGCCGACCATGGCTCAAATCGCTTGCGCGGCGCGACCTGGGCGTTACTGTGAAAAAAATGAGCTGAAAATTCTCATCTTGAGAGAACTATTTCAGCGCGCTGCGAGTGAGGGAGCTTGGTGCGATGGCACGCCACGACTGGCTGGTCGGACGAGATCGCCGAAGCGAAGCTGCCGAACGAATCTATGACGCGGCTGCCGACTTGATCGTTCGCCAGGGTTACGACGCCTTCACCATCGAGGCGCTGGCGGCCCACGTGCATTGTTCGCCCGCGACGATTTACCGCCACGCCGGCGGTAAGGCCGCGATCCGCGACGCCGTCGTCGCAATCCAGGCGGCGCGTGTCGTCGAATCGGCGCGGCACGCGATCAAAGACCTGAAGGGCCCGGACCGGGTGGTCACCGCCACCGTCGTCGCCCTACAGGGTCTGCAATCGGATCCGCTTGCTCACTTGATGCGGTCGATGCACGAGACTCCGATTAGCCAATGGATCACCAACTCCCCCGCCGTGAACGGGTTTGCCGCCGAAATGCTCGGCCTCGAAGACGATGACCCGCTCGCTGCGCAATGGCTGATCCGCGTCTTCTTGGCCCTGTGGTGTTGGCCTCTCAAAGACCCGGCCGATCAACAGACCATGCTGCAGCGCTTTCTCGGACCGCCCTACAGCACCGAGCGGTAAGCGAGCGCACGCCTCACAGGAAGTGCCCAGGATTTGCATGGTGGAATACCAGCCATGACGGTCACGGGCGGACGGCTAGCGGATTTCGTGGTCGATCGGCGCATGTTGGTGACAGCTGCGCTGGCGCTGCCGATCGGTGCGCTCTCAGCGGGCGCAGCGTGGTGCTTGCTCAATTTGATCGGGCTGGTGACCAATCTCGTCTTCTACCAACGATGGGCGTACCGACTGGTGGCGCCCGGAGCGCAGCACCATCCCTGGTGGCTGATCCTCGGCGCGCCCATCGCCGGCGGTCTGGTGGTCGGGGTGATGGCGCGGTTCGGTTCGGACAAGATCCGCGGTCACGGCATGCCGGAGGCGATTGAAGCCATCCTCACCAAAGGTAGTCGCATCGAGCCGAAAGTTGCTGTGCTCAAGCCTGTTTCAGCGGCGATCAGCATCGGCACCGGCGGCCCGTTCGGCGCCGAAGGCCCGATCATCATGACCGGTGGCGCGCTCGGCTCGATTCTCGCTCAGCACCTGCATCTGACCGCAGACGAACGGAAAACCCTGCTTGTCGCGGGTGCAGCCGGTGGGATGGCGGCGACGTTCAACGCGCCGCTCGCATCGATTCTGCTTGCCGTGGAGTTGCTGTTGTTCGAGTGGCGGCCCCGCAGCCTGGTGCCGGTCACGGCGGCAGTCGTCGTCGCGACCGTCGTGCGCGGATTCATCCTGGGCAGCGGCCCAATCTTCCCGGTCATTACACACGTAAGCGAAATCCGTTGGAACATTGACGCGTTGGCTGTCGTCATCGGCCTGTGCGGCGCCGTGGTCGCCGTCGCTGCGACGCGACTGGTGTACCTGGCCGAAGATCTTTTTGCGCGGCTGCCGTTTCACTGGATGTGGTGGCCGGCAATCGGCGGTGTCATCATCGGTCTGGGGGGGCTGATCCAGCCTCGGGCTCTGGGCGTGGGCTACGACGTGATCAACGCGCTGCTCACCGGTCAGGCCGGCCTCGAGGTGATCATCGGCATTCTTATTGTCAAGACGCTGATTTGGTCGCTGTCATTGGGCTCGGGCACCTCGGGCGGTGTGCTGGCACCAGTGTTCATGATTGGCGGTGCGCTGGGAGCCCTTGTGGGACTTGGACTTCCACATGTATTTCCCGGATTCTGGGCGATTCTGGGCTTGGCCGCCGTCGTCGGCGGCGTCTTGGGCTCGCCGCTGACCGGCATCATTTTCACCCTCGAGCTGACACATGCCTGGCCCGCGCTGTTTCCACTCATCATCGCTGCGGTCACGGCTTACGCCATCTCGGTGCTGGTGCTCGATCGGTCCGTCTTGACCGAGAAGATCGCGCGGCGCGGACTGCACGTGACCCGCGACTACACCACCGACCCGCTGGAAACCTTCTTCGTCGCCGACGTGATGCATCCCGAACCCGCCGATGTTGAAGTGGGCGGCACCGTCGGCACGCGCGACACATTGCGACATGCCGCGAATGTCCTCGCCGAAGCCGGCGGACTTCCGCTGCGAGTCGTGTCGGAAGACGGGACCGAAGAGGGCCACGTGTATTGGCAGGATTTGCTCGCCGCCAGAATGCACGACCTCACCGAGGACACCGAGCGCACCCGCCATCTGATTCTCGCCTTCGGCCGCAGGCCGGCGTCGCTTGTCGACAGCCCGCCGGAGCCGTCAACCGCGTAGCGGGCCGTCAAATCCCGCAGGCACGGCGCCTTTACTCGATCTTGACTGTCTGTTGAATCCCGTCCCCGACGATCGGGACGTGAGTACGCTTCATGCGGTGGAGCTGGGGGTTTTGGGACCTCTCCAGGTCCGGCTGGACAACGCACCGGTCATGATCCCGGGCGCGAAACCGCGCGCCATCCTTACGATGCTCGGCCTGCACGGCGGTTCGGTCGTGTCGGCCGAAACGCTGCTCGAGCTGCTCTGGGGCGACGATCCCCCGCGCACCTCCGCCAAGGCGCTTCAGACCCACATCTCCGCGCTGCGCCGCACGCTGGGTGACGGCTTCGTTTTGACCGAGGGGACGGGCTGGAAGCTCACCACATCCGAGACCGATGCTTCGCGCTACAGGCAGGCCACACGGGCTGGCCGTGATGCCGCGGCCGCCGGCGAGACCAGGCAAGCGGTGGCCCGCTTCGAGGAGGCGCTGACGCTGTGGCGCGGCACGCCCGAACTACCTGATAACCGTCGGGGAATTTCCGAGAAGACGCGCTGGATCGAAGGCCATGCCGCGCTGGTCGAGGATCGTGCCGATGCACTGTTGGCGACGGGCCGGGCTGCAGAGATCATTGGCGAGCTCGAGGCAGCGGTGGCCGATGCGCCGCTGCGTGAAAGGCGGTGGGGCCAGTTGATGCTCGCCCTCTACCGCGCCGGTAGGCAGGGTGAAGCGCTGGCCGCGTATCAGCGGGCACGGTCACTGTTGGCCGACGAGCTAGGGGTCGACCCTGGGCCGGAACTTCGGCGGCTCGAGACTGCGATCGTTGCACAGGACGCTGCACTGGATATGCCTGTAGCACAACAGATTTCGATGGTAACGCGGGCGGTCACTTTCTTGCTCACCGACATCGAGGGGTCGACCGCCGCTTGGGAGGCCGACGCCGACGCGATGGCGGTCGCGCTGGCACGGCACGACGAGCTCGTCGAGCAAGTCGTCACATCCCGCGGTGGACGGCTGATCAAGACGCGCGGTGAGGGCGACGCCACGTTCTCAGTCTTCGACCGGCCGTCAGCGGCTTCCGCCGCGGCAATCGAGCTGCAAGACGCAATCATCCACGAGCCGTGGGCATTACGGGAGCCCATGCGTATCCGTATCGCGCTGCACACCGGCGAGGCCGAGCTTCGCGACGGCGACTACTTCGGTCGAGCGGTCAACCGTGCTGCGCGCCTGCGGTCGCTGGCGGTGGGCGGCCAGATCCTGTGCTCAGGTGCGACCGCGGAACTCGTCATTGACTCATTGCCCGACGATGTTGTGCTCGCTGATTTGGGAATGCGTCAGCTCAAAAACCTGGCGCGCCCCGAGCACGTTTTCGAACTGCGACTCGAAACCGCTGAGCCGCAGCAGGAGACAAGCGAAGTACCACTCGAGCGGCCGGACCTTCCCGCGATACTGACCGGACCCGGGCCGTTCGTAGGGCGCGGCCACGAACTCGAAGGCCTGATGTCCGTGTGGCAGACCGCACTTACCGGCGGTACACATGCGGTGCTCATTGCCGGGGAACCGGGCGTAGGCAAGACACGCTTGGCCGGCGAATGGTCAAGGCAGGCCTACGAACAAGGAGCGGTCGTACTGTACGGCCGTTGCGATGAGGACCTGGGTGCGCCCTATCAGCCGTTCGCCGAAGCACTGCGATCGCTCATGCCATCCCTCGGCGCCAAGCGGCTGCGCGGACTGCGCGGCGTTGAGGCACTGCTTGCACTAGTGCCCGGGATGACTGATGTGCTCCCCGATCTGGCCGCGCCAACCCGCGCCGATCCAGACACCGAACGCTACGCACTTTTCGACGCCGTCGTCGCACTGTGCGAGCTCGCCTCCGCGAGCGCACCCGTCGTCCTGATCCTCGACGACCTGCATTGGGCGGCCAAACCCACGCTGCTCTTGCTGCGGCATCTCTTGCGCTTCGGCGACCACGCCCGCGTGCAGATCGTCGGGACCTACCGCAGCACCGACCTCGATCGCTCTCATCCGCTGGCGGCAATGCTCGCCGATCTGCACCGCGACGGCAGCGCCAACCGCCTTCAGCTCAGCGGTCTCGACGAGGACGACGTGACCGCATACGTAACCGAGGCGGGCTACGACGACGAAGAACTCGCGAGGGCGTTGGCATCGGTCACCGGTGGCAACCCGTTCTTCCTCATCGAGGCGTTGCGCCACGTTGATGAAAGCGGCGGCATCTGGGATCCAAGCACCTTGCCCCAAGGTGTCCGAGAAACCGTGAGCCGACGGCTTTCGCGGCTCCCGCCAAATCCGTCATGCCACCCGCCCCGCCGCTTTCCGGGTCAGTCCGCAAACGCTGCGGGCGTCA
>DAIODV010000008.1:0-1327 GCA_036746615.1 Mycobacterium sp. | reverse complement strand
CCGAGAACCCGTGAGCCGACGTCTTTCGCGGCTCTCTGCAGAGACGAATAAGGCGCTCGCGGCGGCCGCCGTCGTTGGCAGCCGATTCGCACTGGACCTCGTGGAGCAGGTCGTCGAGCAGGACCTGGTTGATGCTTTCGACGAGGCGTGCAAGGCCGGCATTGTCATCGAGGAGCCGGGCGGGCGATACCGGTTTAACCACGCCATCGTTCGACAGTCGCTGCTGGCGGAGTTGGCGTCGGTGCGGCGCATGCGGCTGCACCAGCGCATCGCCGCAACGCTGGAGGCCGGGCCGGACGCCGAAGACGAGCTGCTGGCTGAGCTGGCGCACCATTACTTTGAATGCGCGTGGGCAGGAAACGCCGCCAAGGCCGTTGAGTATTGCCGGCGTGCCGCAGACCAGGCGATGGCACGACTGGGTTACGAAGGCGCGGCAGAGCTTTACGACCGAGCGCTGCACGCGCTGGAGGAGATCGACGAAGAGCTGCCCGACCGCGAGGATCAAGTCGCTGAGCTACTGATCGCGCGGTGCGAGGCTCTTCTGGCCGCGGGTGATGTGGCCTCCGCGGCGGGCGCCGTATCGCAATTACAGGCGGCGACAGTCGATTCCGCCCGACTGGCGGCGTGGGCGACGTGCTTCGACGGCGAGTTGTCGATGCTGACACATCCCGAACGATTGGACGACATCGAAGCGGCGTTAGGGGTGGCCGCCGAAAGGCTGGCCGGATTGGACGATGCCGCAGGGGAAGCCAAAGCGCACACCGTGCGGGCGACGTGCCTCGCCCGCCTCGGGCGGATCGCCGACTGCGAAATCGCGCTGGACGAAGCCCTTACTGCAGCGCGGCGCGCACGTGAACATCGTCGGGTGAACGCCGTGCTGGCGGGTGCGCCGCTCGCCGCACTGTGGGGTCCCAATCCTGTTCCGCGCGCAGGCGGCCGGTGCCTTGACGTGGTGCGGCTGCTGCGAATTACAACAGATTCGCCTGCTGTTGAGGCAACATCGACGCGGTGTCAGGCGGTGTTGGAAGCCTTCCGTGGCCGTGGCGCTGCCGCGCGACGGATGATCGATTCGGCCAGGCGCACGGTCACCGAGCTCGGTTTGCGCCATGCGCTGCTCGAGGTTGAGCAGTTCGCGGGCATTGTCGAGCTTGTCATCGACGATCCCGCTGCGGCCGAGCCGCATCTCCGTAAGGCCTACAACGGATTTCGTCGTATGGGTCTCGACGCCGACACCGCCGAGACCGCGGCGCTGTTGGGTCGCGCCTGTTTGGCGCTTGGCCGAGATGCCGAAGCAGACGAATTATGCGCGGAGAGTGAGAGACTCGCA
>DAIODV010000007.1:0-26219 GCA_036746615.1 Mycobacterium sp. | reverse complement strand
CGCGCCGCCAAGGAGGCGCGGAACATCATCGACGTGCAGCGGGTCAACTCCAGTTACCGCATGGAGCAAGGCTTTACCTTCGAACTCAACCTCGCCGGGGTATCCGACGAACACCGCGACGCGTTCGCCGGCACGACAAAGGGCAAGAAGAAATGAGCGACAAGAGAACAACTCTCGACGACGCCGTCGCCGACCTGCGCAGCGGGATGACGATCGGCATCGGCGGCTGGGGGTCGCGGCGCAAACCGATGGCGTTCGTGCGGGCCTTGCTGCGCACCGACGTCAAAGACCTGACCGTAGTCACTTACGGCGGACCGGATTTGGGACTGTTGTGCTCGGCGGGCAAGGTAAAGCGGGTCTACTACGGGTTCGTCTCGCTGGACTCGCCGCCGTTCTACGACCCGTGGTTCGCCAAGGCGCGCACCAGCGGATCCATCGAGGCCCGGGAGATGGATGAAGGCATGCTGCGCTGCGGTCTGCAGGCAGCGGCACAACGTCTGCCGTTCCTGCCGATCCGCGCCGGGCTTGGCAGCTCGGTGCCGGACTTCTGGGAGGGCGAATTGCAAACGGTGACAAGCCCTTACCCGGCTCCGAAGGGCGGGCACGAAACGCTGATCGCGATGCCGGCGCTGCGACTGGACGCCGCCTTTGTGCATCTCAATCTTGGTGACGCCCAGGGTAATGCCGCATACACCGGCATCGATCCGTACTTCGACGATCTGTTCTTGATGGCCGCCGACAAGCGCTACCTGTCGGTAGAGCGCGTCGTGTCGACCGAGGAACTGGTCAAGGCGGTGCCGCCGCAAGCCCTGCTGGTGAACCGAATGATGGTCGACGCCGTGGTGGAAGCGCCCGGAGGCGCGCACTTCACCACCGCGGCACCGGATTACGGCCGAGACGAGAAATTTCAGCGTCACTATGCCGAGGCGGCCTCCACGGACGAGGGCTGGCAGAAATTCGTGCAGACCTACCTATCGGGCGGCGAAGCCGAATACCAGGCGGCCGTGCGCGCGTTCGCAGAGGAGGCGTCAAAGTGAGCACACGAGCCGAGGTCTGCGCGGTAGCTTGCGCCGAGTTGTTCAGAGACGCTGGCGAAATCATGGTCAGCCCGATGACCAACATGGCGTCGGTCGGTGCACGGCTGGCACGCTTGACGTTCTCCCCCGACATCCTGTTGACCGACGGTGAGGCGCAACTTCTGGCAGACACGCCGGCGTTGGGCGCCGCGGGAGCCGTCGAGGGCTGGATGCCGTTCGGGCGGGTGTTCGAGACGCTGGCCTGGGGACGACGTCACGTGGTGATGGGCGCCAATCAGGTTGACCGCTACGGCAATCAGAACCTGTCGGCGTTCGGACCGCTGCAGCAGCCGACCCGACAGATGTTCGGTGTTCGGGGTGCACCGGGTAACGCGATCAACCACGCCACCAGTTATTGGGTCGGCAACCATTCCAAGCGGGTGTTCTGCGATGCCGTCGACGTGGTCTGCGGTATCGGCTGGGACAAGGTCGACACCAGCAACCCGGCATTCCGGTTCGCCAACACCTACCAAGTGGTCTCCAACCTCGGAGTGTTCGACTTCGGCGGGCCCGACCACACCATGCGGGCGCTGACCCTGCACCCCGGCGTTTCGCCCGACGAGGTCCGCGAGGCCACCTCGTTCGATGTGCATGGTCTCGACGACGCCAAGGAGACACGGCTGCCCACCGACGACGAACTCCACCTGATTCGCGAGGTCATCGACCCTAAAGCCTTGCGCGACCGAGAGATACGCTGATGAGATTGCGCACGCCGCTGACCGATCTTATCGGTATCGAGCATCCGGTGGTCCAAACCGGGATGGGGTGGGTGGCCGGCGCTCGGCTGGTTTCGGCGACCGCGAACGCAGGCGGGCTCGGTATCTTGGCTTCTGCCACCATGACTCTGGACGAACTCGCCACCGCGATCGGGAAGGTCAAGTCGGCCACCGACAAGCCATTCGGTGTCAACATCCGCGCCGATGCCGGTGACGCCGACGACCGGGTTGATCTGATGATCCGCGAAGGTGTCAAGGTCGCATCGTTTGCGTTGGCACCCAAGCAGGAACTGATCGGCAAGTTGAAAGATGCGGGTGCGGTGGTGATTCCGTCGGTCGGTCTAGCCAAGCATGCCCGCAAGGTCGCATCCTGGGGCGCCGACGCGGTGATCGTGCAGGGTGGCGAGGGCGGCGGCCACACCGGGCCGATCGCCACCACGCTGCTACTGCCATCGGTGCTTGATGCGGTGAGCATCCCCGTCATCGCAGCGGGCGGCTTCTTCGACGGTCGCGGGCTGGCCGCAGCGTTGTCTTACGGCGCCGCCGGCGTGGCGATGGGTACCCGGTTTTTGCTCACGTCGGATTCGACAGTGCCTGACGCCGTCAAGCAACGCTACCTGCAGGCCGGGCTGGACGGGACCGTCGTCACCACCCGCGTCGACGGCATGCCGCATCGGGTATTGCGCACCGGGCTGGTGGAAAAGCTGGAAAGCGGCTCGCGGGCAAGAGGATTCACCGCGGCGATCCGCAACGCCGCGAAGTTCAAGAAGATGTCACAGATGACCTGGGCGTCGATGGTCCGCGATGGCCTGGCAATGCGACACGGCAAGGAACTCACCTGGTCGCAAGTGGTGATGGCCGCTAACACCCCGATGCTGCTGAAAGCCGGTCTGGTCGAAGGCAATACCGATGCCGGTGTGCTGGCCTCCGGCCAGGTGGCCGGCATCGTCGAGGATCTGCCGTCGTGCGCAGAACTGATCCAGACGATCGTGGCCGACGCCGTCAAGCACCTACAGGCGGCGTCGGCCTACGTTCAGTAATTAGGCCTCGACGATCATCAGGGTGTGCCCGGTCGGGTCGCGGAACCAGAACATCGGTGGAACCGGGTCACCCATGCGCGACACCTGCGCATCGACGTCAACGCCGAGTTCTTTCATCGCCGCGTGGGTGGCGTCGATGTCGCTGGTGGTCAACGTGATACCGGTGTTGGTCGGCTGCACCGGTCCGCCGTCCGGCGGGGGTGGAGCAAGCGCGATGCCTGTCGTGCCCTCGGGTGGGTAAACCTCGATCCACCGGTAGCCGCCACCGAACGGCTCATCGGTTCGTTTCTCGAACCCGAGCGACTCGTAAAACGCGACAGCTTTGTCCTGCTCAGGTGTCGGCACGCACACCAGGCTGATCGTCGTCAGGCCAGTCGTCGTCGTGGTCATCTTGCTCCTTCTGGTTGGGTGGCTAACGGACCGTATGCCCGCGCGATGTCCTCTGATTCAGCCCACCGGCTGTAGGTGGGGTACTGCGGCCAGCCGTCCGGTGAGTCCTGCCACTCTTCCTGACGCCCGTACGGCAGAACGTCGATCAACGCGAACGAATGGCTCAGCTGCTCAGTGCCGCGCCCGTTGGTGTGCCAGGTGCGATACACCTTATCGCCGTGGCGTAGAAAGACATTCACGGCGAACCCGCCGCCCGGTGGGGCGTCGACGTCAGCCCCGAACGGGCTATTAGCAGTCGAGTACCAGGTCATCTTGTTTCCCACGCACCGCTTGTATGCAAGCGCTTCATCGATTGGCCCCTGCGTCACGATGACAAATCGGGCGTCGTAGTTGTTCAGGAACTCGAGCCGGGTGAACTGTGCGGTGTATCCGGTGCAACCCGAACACTGCCATTCCTCACCCGGGGACCACATGTGGTGGTACACGATCAGCTGCGGGTGGCCGTCGAAGACGTCGACCAAACGCACCGGCCCGTCCTCGCTTTCCAGTACGTAGTCCGGCATCTCCACCATCGGCAGCCGACGGCGCTGCGCGGCGATCGCGTCCAGCTCCCGAGTGGCCGCCTTCTCTCGGACACGCAACGCGTCTAACTCGCGCTGCCAGGTCTTCTTGTCCACCACCGGCGGTAATCCTGAAGTCGTCACCCCAAATCCTCCGTTGCTATGTTCACGCCGTCAACATTGGTAATGTTCACACCGTACACTTCGGGCCCGAGGAGGGTCAAGGGTTGACCGGATACCACCACGGGGATCTGCGCGCGGCATTGATCGACGCCGGTCTCGCGCTCACCAAGGCCGGCGGGCCAGATGCGCTCACCATCCGGGAAGCGACGCGCCGGGTTGGGGTTTCGCCTAATGCGGCCTACCGTCACTTCGCCGATCGCGAAGCATTGCTTCGGGCGGTCGCCGCGGCCATCCAGCAGCAAATGGTCGCGCGAATGGACACCTTAATGCGGCGGCGCGGCTCAACGGATCTGCAAGCGCGCGATCGCCTGCGAGCGGTCGGGCTGGGTTACATCAGGTTCGCACTCGACGAGCCGGGTTGGTTCGCCACTGCTTTCTTCGGTGCCGATGTCGCCGACGAGCCGAACGTTGCGCCGCCTTATATCGCATTGGTCGAGGCGCTCGACGCGATGACGGATGCCCGAGTGCTGTCACCCGAACAACGCGCCGGCGCCGAGTGGCCATGCTGGTCCGCCGTGCACGGGTTCGCCGAACTGGCCCTGCGCGGGCCGCTGCGGGGTGCGAGCCGCCGACAGGTCGAGTCGCTGGCTCAGCGCACCGTCGACGACATCATCGCCGGCGTGTCCCGCTGACAACTACCCCTTCTCAGCCGTGAGCGTGCGCAATTGTGCGGGATTTGCGGCGTGTCGCCGTGCAGACACGCACACTCGCGGCGGCGAAACCGGCTAGAGCCGTTCGATGATCGTGACGTTGGCGGTGCCGCCGCCCTCGCACATCGTCTGCAGGCCGTAGCGGCCGCCGATGCGCTCAAGTTCGTTGAGCATGGTGGTGAAAAGCTTTGCCCCAGTTGCCCCTAACGGATGGCCCAGCGCGATCGCACCGCCGTTGGGGTTGACCTTTTCAGGGTCGGCCTTGATTTCCTTGAGCCACGCCATGACCACCGGCGCGAACGCCTCGTTGATCTCAACCGTGTCGATGTCGTCGATGGACAGTCCGGTCTTCTCCAGCGCGTAACGGGTGGCCGGAATCGGCCCGGTCAGCATGAACACCGGGTCGGCGCCGCGGGCACTGATGTGATGAATGCGAGCGCGCGGCTTGAGGCCGTGGTCCTTGACGGCCTGCTCAGATGCCAGCAGCACCGCACTGGCCCCATCGGAAATCTGGCTCGCCACCGCCGCGGTCAACCGACCGCCCTCCGACAGCGTCTTGAGCCCGGCCATCTTCTCCAGCGACGTCTCCCGGGGCCCTTCGTCGATCCGGAAGCCGTCCACGCCAATGATTTCGTTGTCGAAGTGACCGCCCCGGATCGCGGCGAGCGCACGCTCGTGACTGGTCAGCGCGAACTGTTCCATCTCTTCGCGGGACAGGTTCCATCGTTCCGCGATCAACTCCGCACCGCGGAACTGCGAGATCTCCTGATCGCCGTAGCGGTGCAGCCAATTCTTCGACTCGTTTGTCGGCGACGTGAACCCGAATTCCTTGCCGACCACCATCGCCGACGCGATCGGGATCTGGCTCATGTTCTGCATGCCGCCGGCCAGAATCAGATCGGCGGTGTTGGACATGATCGCTTGTGCACCAAAGGAAATCGCCTGCTGGCTGGAACCGCACTGCCGGTCGACGGTTACCCCGGGCACCTCTTCGGGATAGCCCGCCGCCAGCCAGGCGTTGCGACCGATGTTGCCCGCCTGCCCGCCGAGCGCGTCGACGCACCCGACCACCACGTCGTCGACGGCTCCGGGGTCGACGTCAACCCGCTCAAAGAGCCCGTGAAATGCAACCACCCCCAGGTCGATTGGGTGCACACCGGCAAGCGACCCGTTGCGCTTACCAACGGCGGTACGCACCGCCTCGACGACGTATGCCTCATTTTTAGCAGTCATATTGCACTTCCTTCTTTGGTGATTCCGCCTAGGACGATAGCGAGATACTGCTGGCCCACCTGCTCGGCGGTGAGCGGTCCGCCGGGCTGATACCAGCGCACCGACACCCAGGTGGTGTCGCGGATGAAGCGGTAAACCAGGTCGACGTCGAGATCCGGTCGGAAGTAACCTTCTTCGATGCCCTGGTGCAGCACGTCGACCCACATCTTGCGCTGCTGTTTGTTCATGTCCTCGATGTAGGAGAACCGCGGCTGAGACAGCAGCCGCTTGGCCTCATCCTGGTAGATGACGACTTGGGCATGGCGGTGCTCGATCGCGTCGAACGACGCCATGAACAGACCCCGCAGGCGCTCCAGCGGATTGGATTGGGAGTCGATGATCTCTTGGTAGCGGCCGAACAGCCAGTCCAAAAAGCTATGCAGCAGCTCGTCGACCATCTCTTCCTTGGAGGCGAAGTGGTGGTAGAGGCTGCCCGACAAGATGCCGGCGCCGTCGGCGATGTCACGGACCGTGGTCGCGCGCAAGCCACGCTCGGCGAACATCGTCGCCGCCAACTGCAATAGCTCGTCGCGCCGGTTCATGGGTGTTGGCTCGACACCGAAATGACTTCTCCAGTCAGGTAACTGGAGTAGTCGCTGGCTAAGAACGCGATTGTCGCCGCTACTTCCCACGGCTCGGCCGCGCGTCCGAACGCCTCCCCGGCGGACAACCGATCGAGAAGATCTGTCGAGGTCGTCTTGTCCAAGAACTTGTGCCGGGCGATGCTCGGCGACACCGCGTTGATCCGCACGCCATAGTCCACAGCCTCGATCGCGCTGCATCGCGTCAATGCCATCACCCCGGCTTTGGCTGCCGCATAGTGGGATTGCGAGTGCTGGGCACGCCAGCCGAGCACGCTGGCGTTGTTGACGATCACCCCGCCGTGGTCGGCGTCGCGGAAGTAGCGCAGCGCGGCGCGGGTGGCGCGAAAGACCGACGTCAGCGTGACGTCGAGCACGCGATCCCATTCCTCGTCGGTCATATCGGCCACCGGCGTTTGTCCGCCCAGCCCGGCGTTGTTGACCAGCACGTCGATGCGGCCCATCCGCGCGTGCGCCGACGCGATCAGCGCGTCGACTTGCGCTGAGGACGTCACGTCGCAGAGCACGTGCTCGACGCGGCCCAGGCCCAGCGCCGAAAGTTCTTGGGCCGTCTCACCGAGGCGCCGCTCATGGTGGTCGGATACGACGACGTCAGCGCCTTCGGCCAAGGCCCGCCGAGCGGTGGCCGACCCGATCCCGGTGCCGGCGGCCGCGGTGACTATCACGACCTTGCCATTCAGAAGGCCGTGTCCGTCAACCTCTTTCGGCGCGACGGCAAGCGTCATCCTTTGACCTCCCGGGGTAGGCCGAGTACACGCTCGGCGATGATGTTGCGCTGAATCTCGTTCGAGCCGCCGTAGATGGTGTCCGCGCGGGTGAATAGATAGAGCCGCTGCCAGTCGTCGAAATCTCCGCTGTCCAACACCAGTCCGGCTTTGCCCCGCACGTCCATTGCGATCTCGCCGAGTTCGCGATGCCAATTGGCCCACAACAGCTTTGAGACGTTATCTTGCCCGGGCTGCTCGACATCCATGGTCGCCAGCGCATATGAGCGCATCGCCCGAAGGCCGGCCCAGGAGCGGGTCAGGCGTTCACGGATCAGCGGATCGTCGGCGGCGCCGGTGCGTTTGGCAAGCTCCACCACGCCGTCCAGCTCACGCGCGTAGACGATCTGCTGGCCCAGGGTGGAAACACCACGCTCGAAAGTCAGCGTTCCCATCGCGACCCGCCACCCGTCGCCAGGTTCGCCGACCACCAGGTCGGCATCGGTGCGGGCATCGTCGAAGAACACCTCGTTGAATTCGGAGTCACCCGTCAGCTGCACGATTGGGCGGACCTCCACGCCCGGCTGGTCCAAAGGCACCAGCAGATACGACAATCCGGCGTGGCGCTTGGAGCCCTTCTCTGTGCGTGCCACGACAAAGCACCACTGCGCCCAGTGCGCCAGCGAGGTCCACACCTTCTGCCCGTTGATCACCCACTGATCGCCGTCGCGCACCGCGGTGGTGGACACGTTGGCCAGATCGCTGCCGGCCCCGGGCTCCGAGTAGCCCTGGCACCACAGTTCGGTGACGTCGAGGATTCGAGGCAGAAACCGCTGCTGCTGCTCGGTCGTACCGAACGCGATCAGCGTCGGCCCGAGCAGTTCCTCGCCGAAGTGGTTGACCTTCGCCGGCGCGTTGGCAATCGCGTACTCCTCATAGAACGCGACCCGATGCGCGACCGATAGACCGCGGCCACCGTGCTCGACCGGCCAGCCCAAACAAGTCAGGCCCGCTTCGGCAAGGTGGCGGTTCCAGGCCCGCCGCTCTTCGAACGCCTCGTGTTCGCGGCCCGGCCCACCCAGTCCCTTAAGCGCGGCGAACTCGCCGACCAGATTCTGCGCCAGCCAGTCGCGTACCTCAGCCCGGAACTCCTCGACGCCCTGCACCCCTGTAGGCTAACCTACCAAGCACTTGCTTGCTACGGCGACGATGCAGAGCGTGCAGCGCGATGAGGAGGAGCCGGGCAAACCAGCCCCGAGGAGCATTCGTCGATGTCGAGCGATCCGCAGACCATTCCTGCGGTGTTGGACCGCATCGCGCGTGAACTCCCCGACCACAATGCGCTGGTCACGCCGGATCGCACCCTCACCTTCGCGCAGCTGCGCGACGAGGTGCGCCAGGCTGCGGCGGCGATGATCGCCCTCGGCGTGAGCCGGGGCCAGCGGGTGGCGATCTGGTCGCCGAACACCTGGCACTGGATGGTTGCCTGCCTGGCCACCCACTACGCCGGTGCCACCGTGGTACCGCTGAACACCCGCTATACCGCGGCCGAAGCCACCGACATTCTGGTCCGCACCGGCGCGCCGCTGCTGGTGGCGATGGGTGAGTTCCTCGGCACGGACAAGACCGCCGATCTCGACCGTGGCGCGCTGCCGGATCTGCGCCACATCGTGCGGGTGCCCATCGATACCGACGACGGCACGTGGGACGAGTTCGTCGCCACCGGCACCGACCTCGGGGCGGCCGATGCGCGCGCCGCGGCGGTCGGTCCCGACGACGTCTCCGACGTCTTGTTCACCTCGGGCACCACCGGCCGCAGCAAAGGCGTGCTGTGCGCCCACCGCCAGTCGCTATCCGGTTCGGCGGCGTGGGCTGCCTGCGGCAAGATCACCCGCGACGACCGCTACCTGTGCATCAACCCGTTCTTCCACAACTTCGGCTACAAGGCCGGGATTCTGGCCTGCCTGCAGACCGGCGCCACGCTGATCCCGCAACTGACTTTCGACGCCGAGCAGGCGATGCGCGCGGTCGCAGAGCACCGGATCACCGTGCTGCCCGGACCGCCAACCATCTACCAAACGCTGCTCGACCACCCCGCTCGCGGCGCTTACGACTTGACCTCGCTGCGGTTCGCAGTCACCGGCGCCGCCACGGTGCCGGTCGTACTGATCGAGCGGATGCAGACCGAACTCGACATCGACATCGTGTTGACCGCCTACGGCCTGACCGAGTGCAACGGGTTCGGAACCATGTGCCGCGCCGACGATGACGCCGTCACCGTGGCCACCACGTGCGGGCGGCCGATCGCGGATTTCGAGTTGCGCATCGGCGATCAAGGAGAGGTGCTGCTGCGCGGCCCCAACGTGATGCTGGGGTACCTCGACGATCCGCAAGCCACCGCGGCGACCGTGGACGCCGACGGCTGGCTGCACACCGGCGATATCGGAAAGCTCGATGCCGCGGGCAATCTCCAGATCACCGACCGGCTCAAGGACATGTACATCTGCGGCGGTTTCAACGTCTACCCCGCCGAAGTTGAGCAGGTGCTCGCCCGCCTCGATGGTGTGTTGGACTGCGCGGTGATTGGCGTGCCCGACGAGCGGCTCGGTGAGGTCGGCCGCGCGTTCCTGGTAACGCGACCCGAATCAGGTCTCGACGAGCAATCGGTAATCGCCTATACCCGTGAGTACTTGGCGAACTTCAAAGCCCCCCGTTCGGTGAGGTTTGTCGACATGCTGCCGCGCAACGCGGGCGGCAAAGTCGTCAAACCGCTACTGCGAGAGATGCCGTGATGGACCTTGATTTCGACGACGAAACGTGCACATTCCAGCAGGAGGTGCGTGAGTTCCTTGCTGCACACCGGGACTCGTTCCCGACGCAGTCCTACGATACGGCCGCGGGTTTCGAGCAGCACCGGCGCTGGGACAAGGTGCTTTTCGATGCCGGCCTGTCAGTCATCACCTGGCCACGCAAATACGGCGGCCGCGACGCGACCCTGCTGCAGTGGGTGGTCTACGAAGAGGAGTACTTCCGCGCCGGTGCCCCCGGGCGCGCCAGCGCCAACGGCACCTCGATGCTGGCGCCGACGCTGTTCGCGCACGGCACCGAAGAGCAGCTGGATAGGATCCTGCCGAAGATGGCCAGCGGCGAGGAGATCTGGGCGCAGGCCTGGTCCGAGCCGGAGTCCGGCAGCGATCTCGCGTCGCTGCGCTCGACCGCGACCCGCACCGACGGCGGCTGGCTACTCAACGGCCAAAAGATCTGGAGCTCGCGGGCACCATTCGGCGACAGAGCTTTTGGATTGTTTCGCTCTGACCCCGAGGCCGAGCGCCACCGCGGGCTGACGTACTTCATGTTCGACCTGAAGGCGGACGGGATCACCATGCGGCCGATCGCCCAGCTCGGTGGCGACACCGGGTTCGGCGAAATCTTCCTTGACGACGTGTTCGTCCCCGACGCCGACGTGATCGGCCAGGTGCACGACGGGTGGCGGGCCGCGATGAGCACGTCGAGCAACGAACGCGGCATGTCGCTGCGCAGCCCAGCGCGGTTCCTGGCCGCAGCTGAGCGGCTCGTTGAACTGTGGAAGGCGCAGGACGACAGCACCTTCGGCGATCAGGTAGCAGATGCATGGATCAAAGCTCAGGCCTACCGGCTGCACACCTTCGGCACCGTGACCCGGCTGGCCAACGGCGGTGAGTTGGGCGCGGAGTCGTCGGTGACCAAGGTGTTCTGGTCCGATCTGGACATCGCGGTGCACCAGACCGCGCTCGATGTCCGCGGCGCCGACGCCGAGCTGGTCAACTCGTGGACCGACGGGTTGCTGTTCGCGCTCGGCGGCCCGATTTATGCCGGCACCAACGAGATTCAACGCAATATCATCGCCGAGCGACTGTTGGGGCTGCCCCGGGAGAAGGCGAAATGAGATTTGATCTTGACGCGCAACAGCGCGACTTCGCGGCCAGTATCGACGCGGCGCTCGCGGCGGCCGATGTGCCCAGCGCGGTGCGCGCCTGGGCGGCCGGTGACATCGCACCCGGGCGCAAGGTCTGGGCACAGCTCGCCGACCTGGGCGTCACCGCGCTGGCGGTGCCGGAAAAATTCGACGGCTTAGACGCGCACCCCGTCGACCTGGTCGTCGCGATGGAGCGGCTGGGGCGCTGGTGTGTGCCCGGCCCGGTCGCGGAATCCATTGCGGTAGCACCCATTTTGCTGGCCCAAGACGAACAAGAACGGTGCGCCGCACTGGCGAGCGGTGAACTGATCGCCACAGTCGTGCTGTGGCCGCACATGCCGCGGGCGGTGGATGCCGACGCGGCCGGGCTGGTTCTGGCCGCCGAAGAGAACGGCTGGGTCAGCGAAGCCCACGTCGGCGAGCGGCACGAGTCCGTCGACCCAAGCCGCCACCTGTTCGAAGCCCAGGCAGTGTGCGAAGCGTGGCAAGCCGACGTTGCACGCGCCTACGAGTTCGGAGCGCTGGCCACCGCCGCCCAACTGGTCGGGGCGGGCCAGGCACTGCTGGATGCTGCGGTCGACTACGCCAAGCAGCGCGCCCAATTCGGCCGGGTCATCGGTTCGTATCAGGCGATCAAACACAAGCTCGCCGATGTGCACATCGCACTTGAGTTGGCTCGTCCGCTGGTCTACGGCGCGGCACTGTCGCTGGCAGATCAGTCCCCCGACACTGCCCGCGATGTCAGCACGGCCAAAGCTGCGGCGTCCGATGCCGCGCTGCTGGCCGCCCGGTCGGCGCTGCAGACCCACGGCGCCATCGGTTTCACCGCCGAGCACGACTTGTCGCTGTGGCTGCTGCGGGTGCAGGCGCTGCAGTCAGCCTGGGGTGCCCCGGCTGCACATCGGCGACGGGTACTGGAGGCGCTATGAGTGACGAACGGGAGCTGCTGCGCGAGACCGTCGCAGCGCTGGTGGCCAAACATGCCGCGCCCGCCGCAGTCCGCGCAGCGATGGAATCCGAACGCGGATACGACGAGTCGCTGTGGCGGCTGCTGTGCGAGCAGGTTGGTGCCGCCGCGCTGGTGGTGCCCGACGAAAACGGCGGGGCCGGAGGCACTCTCGGCGATGCGGCCGTCGTCGTCGAGGAACTCGGCAAGGCGCTGGTGCCCAGCCCACTGCTCGGCACTACGTTGGCCGAACTGGCATTGCTGGCCGCCGACGATCTCGACGCCAACGCGCTCGAGTCACTGGCAGAGGGCGCGGCGATCGGCACGGTGGTGCTCGACCCGGACTACGTGATCAACGGCGACATCGCCGATGTCGTCATCGCCACCAACGACGGCAAACTCGAGCGATGGACGGCGTTTGACGCCGAGCCGCTGCCCTCCATGGACCCCACCCGGCGACTGGCCCGCGTTACGCCGCAGAGCACCTCGCCGCTGGGTAGCGACCCCGGTATCGCTGATATCGCGGCGATCCTGCTGGCCGCCGAACAGATCGGCGCCGCCGCCCGCTGCCTGGAACTGACTGTCGAATACAGCAAGGAACGGGTGCAGTTCGGCCGGCCGATCGGCAGCTTCCAGGCCCTCAAACATCGGATGGCCGATCTGCATGTGGCGGTGCAAGCTGCCCGTGCTTTGGTGAACGACGCCTTAGAAGCACCGACGGCCACGTCGGCAGCGCTGGCGCGTGTTGCAGCGACCGAGGCGTTCAACACGGTCGCCGCCGAGGGCATTCAGTTGCACGGCGGTATCGCGATCACCTGGGAACATGACATGCAGCTGTATTTCAAACGGGCGCATGGCAGTTCGCAGCTGCTCGGCCCGGCGCGGGAACACTTGCGCCGGCTCGAGTCTGAAGTGTTCTAACCTTAGCGACATGAGCGATCACGTCGCGCTGCGCGCCGGGATCCCACCGTTCTACGTGATGGACGTCTGGCTGGCAGCTGCAGAGCGCCAGCGCAGTCACGGCGATCTGGTGAACTTATCGGCCGGGCAGCCGAGTGCCGGCGCTCCCGAGCCCGTGCGGGCTGCCGCGGCGGCGGCACTGCATGCGGGTCAGCTGGGCTACACCGTGGCGCTGGGAATTCCCGAGCTGCGTGCGGCGATCGCGGCGACGTATCTGGATCGGCATGGCTTGCAGGTCGACGTCGACGACGTGGTGGTGACGACGGGGTCGTCGGGCGGCTTCCTGCTTACGTTCCTGTCTTGCTTCGACGTCGGTGACCGGGTGGCCGTCAGCAGTCCCGGCTACCCGTGCTACCGAAACATCTTGGCAGCGCTCGGATGCGAGGTCGTGGTGCTGGAATGCGGACCGGAGACCCGCTTTCAGCCAACCGTGCAGATGCTCGCTGAACTCGACCGGCCGGTGCAGGGCGTAGTAGTCGCCAGCCCTGCTAACCCGACTGGAACGGTGATCCCTCCAGCGGAGCTCGCCGCCATCGCGTCGTGGTGTGATGACGCCGACGTGCGGCTGATCAGCGACGAGGTCTACCACGGATTGGTCTACCCGGGCGCGCCGGAGACAAGCTGCGCCTGGAGTACGTCGCGAAATGCGATGGTAGTCAACAGCTTCTCCAAGTATTTCGCGATGACGGGGTGGCGGCTGGGCTGGCTACTGGTTCCGGCCGAGCTGCAGCGAGCGGTGGACCGACTGACCGGAAACTTCACCATCTGCCCGCCCGTGCTGTCGCAGCGTGCTGCCGTCGCGGCCTTCACTCCCGACGCGGTCGAAGAAGCCAACGGCCATCTACATCAGTACGCGATCAATCGCACGATGCTGCTCGACGGCTTGCGCGAAATCGGCATCGACCGCCTAGCGCCGACCGATGGCGCGTTCTACGTCTACGCCGACGTCTCCGACTTCACCGCAGATTCGATGGTCTTCTGCTCAAAGCTGTTGGCCGACACCGGAGTCGCGATTGCACCCGGCATCGACTTCGACCCGCAGCACGGCGGATCCTTTGTGAGACTGTCGTTCGCCGGCCCAACGAGCGACATTGACGAGGCGTTGCGCCGCATGGGCGCGTGGCTGCGGAGTCAATAGAGCGACAGCTCATAGCGCGCTGCCATAACAATTGAGCAAAATCGATCAACGCGGCCGTGATCGAAGTCGAACGTTTACCACACCGTGTTCTGGATGTGACTGCGATAACTCACCGTTGCTGACGTGACGACGCTGAGAGATCGTCGTAGCTGGATTGCGCGGACGCCGACGACGCGGTCGCAGCGGGTGTTGGTCGCCGCTGGCGTCTGCATGCTCGTCGCAGCGTGCGTGCGCGTGGCGAGTGCTGCTTCTCCCGCGGTCTGGCTCGTCGGCAGCTATCAAGGGATTCCAGGGCAATTCTCAAGCATCCAGGCGGCGGTCGACGCCGCCCGGCCCGGGGACTGGGTGCTAATCGGGCCGGGCGACTACAAGGAGACCGGCAACCGCGTCCCCCCCGGGGCAGGCGGTGACGACCAGGCAGGGGCCGCGGTGCTCGTGACCACGCCCAACATCTGGATCCGCGGCATGGACCGCAACGCGGTCGTGCTCGACGGCACCAAGCCCGGTGCGCCGCCGTGCAGCTCGGCGCCGGCCGACCAAAACCCCGGTCCGATCGATAGCAACGGTCTGCCGTCGGGCCGCAACGGTCTAATCGTCTTCAAGGCCTCCGGTGTCAGCGTCGAAAACTTGACCGCCTGCAACTTCGTCGCGGGCGACCTCACTCCCGCCGATGAGATCTGGTTCGACGGCGGCGGTTCGACCGGTGCCCAGCAGATCGGCAGTTGGCGCGGTGCATACCTGTCGACGACCTCGAGCTACAACGGCGGTCCGGACCATTCCACCCAGTACGGGATGTACGCCTCCAATACCGTTGGGCCAGGCCTGTTCACACAGGTCTACGCGAACAACATGGCCGACGCAGCGTTCTATATCGGTGCCTGCCCGGACTGCAACACGACCCTCGATCATGCTCACGCTCAGAACTCGGCGCAGGGATATTCGGGAACCAACTCCGGCGGCCACCTGGTCATCCAGAACTCCGAATTCGACAGCAACCACACGGGTTTCGCCACCAACAGCCAAAACAACGACGACCAGCCGTCGCCGCAGTCCGGCCACTGCCCCCTTAACGAAACCGGTCCGACTGGAACCCATTCGTGCTGGCTGTTCACGCACAACTCGGTGCACGACAACAACAACCCAAACACGCCGTTCAACAACGGCATCGCCTCGAACAGTCCGGTGGGAACCGGCGTCCTGATCTCCGGCGGCCGGTTCGACACCGTCGATAGCAACAACATCCACGACAACGGCGCGTGGGGTGTTCTGCTGGTCCCCGACGTCGACACCGAAACGCCGCCGCCAATCGCACACTGTAAAGGCGGCTTTGGCCTGTCGATATTGTCGTTCTGCTACTTCGATGACTGGGGTAACGAGATCGAGAACAACACGCTGAGTCACAACGGCTTCTTCGGCAACGCAAGTAACGTCGACCTCGCGGAGTTGTCCAACCTCGAGTTCCCAGGAAACTGCTGGCATGGCAACGTTGACCCCTCGGGCGCGGCGGTGCGCCACAAGCACTTTAAGCTCGGCAGTAAACAGGCTGCGGGCGTCACGGGGGGCGTCACGAGCGACCCGCCGTTCATCCAGTACTTCCCGCACAACACGTGCGGTATCCCGGATGCAGGCAACGGGGTCATCAGTAGCCTCGGTCTGCAGCTCGCCTGTAACACGCAAGTCTTCGGCGCCTGCCCGGATAGCAGCGCGTACGCGAACTATCCGCAGCGGACGGGTGTCCAAATGGCACCGCTGAACCCGCAGCCGAGTATGCCCAACCCCTGCGTGGGTGTGCCGCGTAATCCCTGGTGCCCCAACAACCCGATCAGCCAACCCCCGTATCCCGTGCCGGGTTTGAGTGCTATGTGATCTAGGTTGACACCTGTTCGATGCGGGCTTCGAGCACCGTGCGTTCGCCTGCGTCGGCGGCGTTGATGCCGAAGCGGTCGATCAGAATATCGACCACCGCCGATGCCCCGTCGAGGCTGATTTTCTCGGTGGCGCCGCCTTTGTGGATGGCGAGGTTGCGACAAGCCAGGGTGTATCGTGCGTCAGCTGTGACGATAGAGGCCACCAGGCCGGTCACGAAGTGCGATGACGGGTGGGTCGAGGCATACCAGCTGCCCATGTTCAGATCGATGGGAGGCGCAGTCCTGGGCGCGAATTGATACAGCGACTGCCAATCGCCACGGATTTGGGCTTGCAACACCAAAGTATCGCCGTGCTCGACAAGGCGATACGGCTCAAGCGTTGTCTGCTGCACGCGACCGGTTTCCAGCAGGATAGGCGACGTCGGCGTCTGGCCGCCGAAACCAACGTCGATGAGGTACGGCTGCTGGTCGCTGGGAAGTGTGACCGCCAACAAGGTATGCATCAGCGGCGGTACCGGCGCGTCTGGAGGGCGCGTCCAGACGACGCGGGCTCCGAACCGGCGCACTCCGAAGCCGAGTTCTGCCAGCACGTCACCGAACAAGCCGTTGTGCTCGTAGCAATACCCACCGCGGCGCCGACGAACCAACTTGTCGGCCAAAGCCTCTGAGCTGAGGTCATCAATCGGGCGGCCCAGCAGCGGATCGAGGTTCTCGAACGCAATGGTCCGGGTGTGAGCCGTCACCAGATCCTGCAGCACGTCCAGGCTTGGGTCCACAGTGCCGTGGTAGCCGATCCGCTCGAAGTAGCCTCTCAAATCCAGCGTCATGTCGGCCATTGTCACCCAGCGACTGCCGGGTCAGGCGACTCGGGCCTCCACGAGGCTCAGCGGTGAAGCGGTTTGCACCACACGCGTCACCCGAAATCCTGCTTGGTTGAGCAGCTTTCGATACTCCCCAGCGGTGCGTTCGCGGGCCGCCAGATTCAGCAGCATCTCCAGGTCTGCCCATTTTCCCGGGAAGTCGCGGTCGTGGTCGGGGATCACCAATTCGACCAGCAGCACCGTGGCGTGCGGGCCGGCCGCGGCGCGAACGTTGCGCAGGATCTGCAGCGCCTTTTCGTCGGGCCAGTCGTGGATGATGTTCTTCAGGATGTAGACGTCGCCGCCGCCCGGAACGCGCTCGAAGAATGAGCCCGCCTCTATGCGCACGCGATCGGCAACATCGTGCTTGCACAACAGGTTCGGTGCGGACGAGACAACGACCGGCAGGTCATAGAGAACGCCCTGTGATGCCGGTGCCGTCGCCAGGATGGTGGCCAGCAGCGGGCCGTGCCCGCCGCCAACGTCGACGATCGTGGGATAGGCGCCGAAGTCGTAGCCGGCCGCCACGGAAGCATCGGTCAACTCCGATATGGCTGTCATGGTCCGGTGGAAGAGTTCGGCATGCTGGGGATACTCGGCGAAGTAGTCGAAGCTCTCCTTGCCGTGCAGTACCGGCACGACGGAACTACCGGTGCGGATCGAATCCGCCAGCCGTGTCCATCGTTCGCGTTGCTCACGCGAGCCGTAGAAGCGGGCCGCCCACGCCATCGATATCGGCGCGTTCGAACGCAGCGTGGCGCCAAGGGGATTCAACTCATAGCGACCGTCGCGGCGTCGACGAAAGACGCCGCGGCCGATCAATGCGCGCAACAAGCGGTGCAGTGCGTCGGCGTCGACGCTGATTTTTTCTGCCAGTTCGTCGATTGACAATGGCCCGTCGGCCAGCGCGTCGGCGACACCTAGTTCGGCTGCGGCAGTGATCGCCTGAGATGTCCAGGTGGCGATGATCATCTCCATCATCGCCGCGGGTGCTGGCACGAGTTGTTGTTGAAGTCGATACAGATGGTGGCGAATCCACTCGACAAGCCGGGCAACTGAAGCGGGCGGAACCTTTGCGGTTGTCGACATCACCGCACCTCTGCCGGTAGCGCGGCCCCGAGGCCCCGGCTGATCTCGGCGGAGATGTCGCGATGGCTGACCCACGCCAGAAACGACGTCAGCGCCCACGTCATGAATCGGTCCGGGACCAGCGCCGCCGGTCGCAGCACCGACTCCGGGCGAGATACCTGCAACGTGGTCAACCAGGACACGGCCCTTACCCTGCGTCGCCGGGTGTCCTCATACCAGCGCAGCGCGCTCGCAACATCACCGCCGCGCAGATCTGCCAGCGCCTTGCGCAAAATCATCGTGTCGAGCAGCGCCTGATTGGTGCCCTGCGCGAGCGTGGGCGGCATCGTGTGTGCGGCGTCGCCGAGCAACGTCACCGCGCCGGAGCCGGCGTGCGGTATCGGGTGCCGAAAATGCGGGAACGGTGACGGCGCCAGGTCGTCGTTGGTCAAGGTCGCGAGTACCTGATCGACCAAGTCGGACCAGCCGGCGAAATGCGCCCGGATCATCTCGATGGGACGTTGTGGTCTGACGAAGTCGGGCGTCCAGGGCAAGTCGAACCACCACTGCAGGTCATCACCTCCGGCCGGCCACAGGCCGAGGTTCCCGTGCTCGCCGATCATCATCGTCGCGACGCGCCGATCGGCGATGCCCGGAAGGTTGACCAGCCCCTGCCAGCTGCACCAGCCGGTCGGTTTTGCGGATCGCCCGCCGACGATGGTTCGGACTACCGAGTGCAAGCCGTCCGCACCGATCAGCAGATCCCCGACGGCCGATCTGCCGTCCTCGAAGTCGACCCGCACGCCGTCGCCAGTACTGACGACGCCTACCGCGCGGGAGTTGCATCGGATGCGATCGATCGGAAACCCGTTCAGCAGCCGTTCAAGCAGAATCCGTCGCGGGACCATGCGGATGGGTGCGCCCAGCCGGTCCACCATCGTGTCGAGGTTCATGGTAGCCAGCGGGCGACCGGTGGAGGTCATGACCCGCACGGCCGATAACAACTGCCCGGCACCGTTCATGTCGACACCGAGCTGCTGGAGAACTGTGGCGCCGTTGGACCAGATGGTGACGGCGCCACCGCCTACCGTCGCGTTCGGCCGCTGGTCGAAGACGGTGACGTCGTGTCCGTCGCGCAATAATCCGCGGGCGACGGAAATGCCGCTGACGCCCGCGCCGACAACCAGGATCCGAAGCTTCAACCGATCTCCCGTCTTAGTCCTCGGCGTGGCGTTCGTAGTCCCATTGCTCGAGCCGAGCCTGCAGCCTCACCAGGCCGTATCCGGCGAATGGCGTGCCGACCGAGAAGTAGAGCATCAGCAACGGACTCATCTGTAGGACCCCTTTTAGACCAACTGCTGGTACCACGCGGGACGTCGGCGAAAAGTTCACGGCGGCGTAAGTTGGCTCCGTGGGCCTCGTCATCTCGGAGCACGAGCGGGCGGCGCTGGCCGAGCTTGAACATTTCCCGCTGTTCGCCGCGTTGACCGGACGACGGTCGCGCCGCTTTCCGGTGGGCGGTCGGATCCCCGCCGGCGCGCTGGCCTACACAAGTCGTCGGCCCGTGCAGCAGTTATCGGAAATCGAACGGGCACTGCTGGTTTCGGTTACCGGTGGCGTGACGGGCTGGAACTTCGGGATCACCCACAATCCCAGCTACGCGCCGGCGTTCCCCAACTATTCCGGCAGCGCGACGGGACGAACGTTCCCATCCGCCGCCGGCTTCCATACCAGCCAGCTGTTCTTCACCGATGACACCGGGACCTATCTGCTGCCCAGCCGTGACCAGCCGCCGCAAGAGTTCGACAGCATCGAGGACTGGATCAGTCACACCGCCGAGTCGTATGTGCGTATTTCGGACACTCGGCTGGAACTGCCGCGTGAAGAACCGCACATGGAAGGTCACAACATCTGGATCGGCAACCATCCGGGCAGCTTGCTCGCATTCCCGGTCGCGGATCTCGCCGAGCACCTGATGGAAAACCTGTGGTTCTTCGCAGCCAACGGCTATCTGATCGTCGACGACATCAACGGCCGCAGCCTTCCCGGGCTGGACCGGTTTTCCGGGCTGCCGCATGCCGATGACCCGCTGCCGCTGTCGTTCGTTGAGCAGTACACGATCACCGAGGCCAGCGCCGAACTCGCTATCGCCGCCAACAACGGCGTGTTGGCGTTGCAGGCGACGGGTCTCGGCGGGTGGACCTACGACGGGCTCAATCGGTTGTCGGTGCTGAGTGGGCTCGGTTTCGTCGCCGACGACGACGACGAGCGCTGGCCCTTCCCAAATATCACCGGGCTGCCCGCATACTTCGAGACGCTCAGCCCGCCGCATGTGCCCTCGGTAGCAGCGGGCGTGGAGAAGCTCGTTGCGCGAAAGTTCGGTCCCGGCGGGCCTTTTCACCCCGAAACGCCAGGCCCATGGTCGCAGACACCGAAGGTGCGCGCCTCCGCGTTGCCGCCGGACGGCATTCAGGAACTCGTCAGCGTCGAAGCGTCCTACATCTACGACACCTTCGGGAAGCTGCCCGGCACCGTGCCGACCGTGCACGTCCTGATGTATCTACAGGCACAACATCTCGACACCGACTTCTACGACACGTTCTTCGGCCCGGGCGCCTACCTGCCCACGCACGCCGATCACCAAGCCCGCTGGCATTAAGCGGAGCTTTCCTACCGACGGCGACGTCTCTTGCGGCTGCGTCGCCGTTGACGATTCCGCGGCGGTCGAAGACGGGCCTCCACGCCTGGTGCCCCCGGCCGCGCGTTCGTGGACGGGCGCAGCCGCGCATACATCTCTTGCATAGCCGCGAGGCGAACCTCGGACGCCGCCGATTCCATCAGCGTCGCCACGGCAACGGCATCGACCAGGCCCAGCTCATCCAGGTGGGCGATCTGGTCAGGTCCCGGCAATTCATATGATTCGAACATATGTGCGATACTAGCCTGCTCGACCGACCGCGTTGACTCGTCAGAAATGCGCGCGAAAGGGTGATTCGTTGCCTCATTGAAAATGCGCGCGTACGTCCAGTGGATGGGGTTGACGTTGGCAGAGCGCAGAGCAATCACCGAGGCGGCTGCGACCCGCTACCAGCTGGCGAGTAAGCGCGGTAAGAGTCGGATTCTCGACGAGTTGTGCGCCAATACGGGGTGGCACCGCAACCATGCCCGCAAGGCGCTGGCAGCGGCGCTGCAGCCCAAGATCGTCGCCCCGCGCTGTCCGCGGCCGGTGAAGTACGGGCCCGAGGTCATCGCGGCGCTGACGGTCTGTTGGACAGTGCTCGGAATGCCGGCCGGCAAACGGCTAGCGCCAATGCTGGGCGAACTGGTGGCAGTGCTGCGTCATTTCAAAGAGCTGTCCATCGACGAGGGCACCGCCGAACTGCTGGCGTCGATGTCGGCGGCCACCATCGATCGCCGCCTGGCTGATCAGCGAGCCAAATACCAGCTGCGGGGACGTGTAGGGACAAAGCCGGGATCGCTGCTCAAAAGCCAAATCCCGGTGCGCACCTGGGCCGAGTGGGACGATGCTCGACCGGGGTTCGTCGAGATCGACCTGGTCTGGCATGACGGCGGCAACCGGGGTGGTGGCCATGCGTTTACCTTGACCGTCACCGATATCGCCACCGGCTGGACCGAGAATCGCTCGGTGCCGGACAAGACCGCCAAATGCGTACTGGCAGCACTCAATGACATCGGCCGCAAAATGCCGTTTCCGATCCTGGGGGTGGACTCCGACAACGGATCGGAATTCATCAACGACCACCTGCTGGGATGGTGCCAAGGACGCCAGATCACCTTCACCCGCGCACGACCGGGCAATAAGAACGACGGATGTCACGTCGAGCAGAAGAACTGGGCGGTGGTGCGCACCGTTGTCGGCTACCACCGCTATGACACCGCTGCAGAACTGTTGCTACTCAACGAGATCTGGCAGTTGCAGTCCAGGCTGACCAATTACTTCTACCCGCAGCAGAAACTGATCTCCAAGGTCCGCGCAGGGGCCAAGGTGTCCAAGAAACACGACAAAGCCAAGACCCCATTTCATCGCGCGATCGATCACCCCACCATGCCCGTGGAACGCATCATGGCGCTGACCCGCACCCACTCGCTGATCAATCCCGCCGCCACCCAACGCCAGATCCAAGCCCTAACCGCCCAGCTGTTCACCCTCACCACCAGCAAAGCCGCACCCGGCGCCACAGCCCCGATCAACAAGCGCGCACGTTTACGTGAGGCAACGAACCCCCCTTCGCGCGCATCTTGACCTGAGGCAACAGGCCGACATCGGTGCCGAAGCTTGTTTTATTTGTGTCGAATAGGGGGACTCGGGTAGCGGCGGACTTACCGCCGCCATCCCTAAGGAGCTCTTCATGACTACCAGCGACATCGTCTGGATTGTTATCGCAGCAGCGGTAGCACTTCTACTGCTAGGCACCCTCGCCCTCGTGACTCTGCGCGTAAGCAACCGGCGCCGCCACCGCAGGGCCGAAGAAATCCGCGATCATGCTCGGACGGAGACAAACCGGGTGGAGCGGCGTGAAGCACTGGCCGAAGAGACGGCCGCGAAGGCACGTGCTGCGCAGGCCGACGCCGAAGTCAAGGCCGCCGAAGCGGCGAGGCTGAAGCAGCGCGCAGCTGCACATCAAAGCGAAGCGGCGACATCACGCGAGGACCTCGACGAGCGGTGGAAACATGCCGACGACATCGATCCGATGGCGAAGCGGCGCCAGGAGGCCGATGGACTCGCGGATGACCGCGGCGAGCAATCAAGCGAAAAGGCGCACTATCGGGCAGCCGACGCCGAGGACACTCAGCGCAAGATCTAGTACCGAACGCGGAAGCCGCCGATAAGCCAGACCTTGTTCCCGTCAGGGTCGGCCAACGCTGACAAACGCACGCCCTTGTTGGCCTCAACAACCTCGCCAGGCTCAAGACCACGACCTTTCAGCGCCGCGATGTCGGCGTCCAAATCGTCGACGGCGAAGTTGACGACGGTTGAACCGGCATGCTCATCGTCAATGAATACCTGTACCCATCCGCCCGGAACAATCTGCCATTCAACAAGGTTCGGCATGGGGTTGTTATCCGCCGCGCGTCCAAACAACGTTTCGTACCAGCGTCGACTTCGCTCCACGTCACTCACTGGAACAACGGCCAAGACATGTTGGATTGACATGTTCACCCTTCGATAGACCTCAAAGGACAGACCTGCCGTGCGAGCCAAACTCATCGCGGGCGGAACCGTCCGCTACAGCCAGGTGTCCTGGGTGGTCGTCGTTAGGAAGGCTTCCAGGTCATCACGCCACTGCGCTGGGGTGGTCTTGTCTGGTTCGATGCCGGTGTAGTCGCCGCGGTAGAACAGCAGCGGGCGCGGCTTGATCTTGGGTACCTCCGAGAGGGACTGCACGGCACCGAATACCACGAAATGGTCGCCGCCGTCATGCACCGAGGCCACCTTGCAGTCGATGTAGGCCAGCGATCCGTCGATAACCGGCGAGCCCAAAGGTGAAGCGCTCCAGTCGATGCCGGCGAACTTGTCTGGCTCTTTGGAGCCGAACCGCGCCGACACGTCCTTCTGGCTTTCGGTCAACACGTTGACGCAGAACTTCCCGGCGGCCTCGATGGCTTTCCACGAGCGCGACACCTTGGTCGGGCAGAACAGCACCAGCGGCGGCTCGAGCGACAGCGCCGCAAACGACTGACAGGCAAAGCCGACCGGTACGTCGTCGTGGACAGTGGTGATGATCGTGATTCCCGTGCAGAACTGACCTAGCACCTGCCGAAAGGTGCGCGAATCGATCTGCTCGGCCATTTGCTATCCGCGGAAGCCGACGCTGAAGTCGTGGCCCCACAGGCTCACCGCGGTGCTCTCCCGCGCGATCCAGTCGACGTCATCGACTTTCCTGCCCTCGCAACCGAACTCGACGTCAAATCCACCGGGCGTCTTCATGTAGAACGAGAGCATCAGGTCGTTGACGTGGCGGCCGAGCGTGGCCGACATGGGCACCTTGCGGCGCAACGCGCGGTCCAGGCACAGCCCGACGTCGTCGGCCTCCTCCACTTCGACCATCAGGTGCACGATGCCGCTGGGCGTCTGTCCCGGCATGAAGGCCAGGCTGTGGTGGCGCGGGTTGCAACCAAAGAACCGCAGCCACGCCGGCGGTCCGTCGGCGGGCCGGCCCACCAACTGCGGGGGCAGCCGCATCGAGTCGCGCAGCTTGAAGCCGAGCACATCACGGTAGAAGTGCAGCGACTCTTCGTCGTCGCGGGTGGTCAGCACCACGTGCCCGAGGCCCTGCTCACTCGTGACGAACTTGTGCCCGTAGGGGCTGACGACGCGACGGTGCTCCAGCGCGGCGCCGTGAAACACCTCCAGGCAGTTGCCCGAGGGATCGGAGAACCGGATCATCTCGTCAACCCGGCGATCCGCAAGTTCGGCGGCAGTGGCCTCTTTATAAGCTGTGCCCTCGATATCGAGCCGATCCCTGATCTCTTGCAGGCCTGCGGCATTCGCGCATTCCCAGCCGGCCTCAGACAACCGGTCCTGCTCACCCGGCACGATCACCAACCGGGCCGGGAAATCGTCCATCCGCAGATACAGCGCGCCCTCGGTGCTGCCGCTGCCCTCGACCATGCCAAGGACTTTCAGGCCGTACTCACGCCAGGCCGCCATATCGGTGGCTTCGATGCGCAGGTAGCCCAGCGAACGGATGCTCATCAGGCACCTCCCAGGAAATCAATGGTCAGCTTGTTGAATTCGTCGAACTTTTCCACCTGTGCCCAGTGTCCACATTGCCCGAAAACATGCAGTTGCGCCCGCGGAATGGTTTTCAACGCAACCAGCGCGCCGTCGATCGGGTTGACCCGATCTTCGCGGCCCCAAATCAACAGCACGGGTTGGCGCAGCCGATAGACCTCGCGCCACATCATGCCGAGTTCGAAATCGGCTCCGGCGAAGGACTTTCCCATCGCGATCGTCGCGGTCAGCGATTCCGGTGTGCTGGCCAGTGCGAAACGCTCGTCGACAAGCTCCGGGGTGATCAGCTTCTGGTCATAGACCATCACCCGCAGGAACGCCTCGAGATTCTCCCGCGTCGGCTCGACGGAGAATTTCCCCAGTCGTTTGACGCCCTCGGTGGGATCCGGCGCGAACAAGTTGACGCTCAGCCCGCCGGGACCCATCAGCACCAGGCGGCCCGCCCGGTCGGGGTAGTCCAACGCGAAGCGCACCGCGGTGCCGCCACCGAGCGAATTGCCAACCAGCGGAACGCGTCCCAGACCCAGTTGGTCGAAAAGACCTTTGAGCGCTCTGGCCGCGTAGTGGTTGAACTGGCCATGCTCGGCGCGCTTGTCGGAGTGGCCGTAGCCGGGCTGATCCACAGCGAGTACGTGAAAACGCTCGGCTAGCACCGGGATGTTGCGCGAGAAGTTCGTCCAGCTCGCAGCCCCGGGCCCGCCGCCGTGCAGCAGCACCACCGTCTGGTCATGGCCGATGCCCGCTTCGTGGTAGTGCAGCTTCAGCGGTCCGTCAACGTCTACCTCGACGTACCGCGAGGTCGACTCGAAGGTGAGTTCCTCAGTCGCCGTCATCAGACCATCGTGTCGCCGGGCGGCAACCCGAACTCGTGGTTACCGAAGATCTGGTAGGCGCGCTCGGGGTCGTTGGCGGCGTGCACCCGTCCCGCGTGCGCGTCGCGCCAGAAGCGTTGCACCGGTTGGTCATTGCCCAACGCTGTGGCGCCCGATGCCTCAAAGAGCCGATCGATCGAAGCGATCGCTCGTCCGGTGGCACGCACCTGGTCGCGACGGGCGCGGGCCCGCAGCTCGAACGGGATCTCCTTGCCGGCCGACAGCAGCGCGTACTCGTCGGCAACGTTGCCGCTCAGCTGACGCCACGCCGCGTCGATGTCGCTGGCCGCCTCGGCGATACGAACTTTGGCGAATGGGTCATCCTTCGCCTTCTCGCCGGCGAACGCTGCACGCACCCGCTTGCCCTGGTGCTCGACATGCGCGTCGTACGCCCCGTAGGCCATGCCGACGATCGGCGCCGAGATCGTCGTGGGATGCATTGTGCCCCACGGCATCTTGTAAACCGGAGCGGTGTTGGTCTCATACCCGCCGGCGGTGCCGTCGTTCATTGCCTTGTACGACAAGAACCGGTGGCGGGGGACAAAGACGTCCTTGACGACGACGGTGTTGCTGCCGGTGCCGCGCAGGCCGACGACATGCCA
>DAIODV010000006.1:24039-26389 GCA_036746615.1 Mycobacterium sp. | reverse complement strand
CTTTGACACATGAAGCGTCGGCAGGTCAGGCTACGAACGACTCGGACACAGCGGGAGATGGCCTTATGACTGGCGCTCGATCACGGCAGAATTATGTTTTCGATCGTGATGCGGCACCGACGCGGGCGGCCCGAACATTACGCAAGGACCGGTGGTGGTTGCCAACAGCGACCACATCAGCTGTCTTGGGTGTCTTTTTGGTCTACACCATCACCCGGGTTTTCATGCGGCGCTGGTATTGGGTGAACCACTACCACTACCTGACCCCGCTGTACTCACCGTGCTTAAGCCGCTCGTGTGCACCAGGATCCACACATTTGGGTACGCCCTTGGGCCATTTTCCGTTTGCTGTTCCGCTCGCACTTCTCTCGTTTGCCGTCATCCTCGGATTTCGTGGAAGCTGCTATTACTACCGCAAAGCCACGTATCGATCGTTTCTGTTGTCGCCGCCGGCGTGCGCAGTGCGCGAACGGGCACAATCGTATCGGGGAGAGAGCACGTTTCCGTTCGTTGTGCAGAACGCCCACCGCTACTTCCTATACCTGGGAACGCCATTACTGCTGATCAACACCTACGATGCCGGGCTGGCGTTCTTCCCTGAATACGGTGGATTTGGTGCCGGTATCGGATCGCTGTTGTTGCTAATCAACGTCACCGGCTTATGGCTCTACACGCTGTCGTGCCACTCTTGCCGACACATCGTGGGTGGTCGACTGAAAAACTTCTCACACCACCCCGTTCGCTACAGGCTCTGGACATTCGTGTCGCTACTCAACAGCCGCCACCCGCAAATTGCGTGGACATCGCTCGGAATCGTCATGACAGTTGACTTCTACATCATGGCGGTTTCAGCCGATTGGATCGCCGACCTGCGGCTTTATAATTAGACGTGGCGATGTTAGGCGAACCAGCCTGTCCGACAACAAAAGTCACTCCACAACGGGCAGTATTTTATCGGCAAAGCCGCATATCCGATTTCCGCATATTCGCCCGCCGTCTTTTGCAACTTCTTGAGGTGACTGCGGCTCTCGACGCTAAGCATGGCCTCAGTGGTTGGGGGTCCCACACTTGGCCAGCGCCGTCTCACCGGTGATTCAATCATGAACGTGCGATCAGTAACCGTGCGCGAGCTCCGCAACAAAGGTGGGGAAGTGCTCGACCGCGTGGAACGCGGCGAACGCCTTATCGTCACCCGTGACGGCCGCGCAGTCGCAGAGCTGCGCCCGGTGCCGAGCCGCAGCCCTGGAGCTGCCGAACTCATCGGACGAAGAAAGCGCTTGCCGCCAGTTGACCCAGACGCGCTGCGTCGCGATATCGACGCCGTGCTCGATCCTTCGCTGTCATGACCGACGTCGCCACGAGAGGGATCCTCGACACGTCGACGGTGATCCTGCTTGGGCGGATTGAGGATCCTGCCACACTTCCCGACGAATCCTTGATCAGCGCCATCACCCTGGCTGAGTTATCGGTGGGGCCCCACGTCGCCCGGCGTGAAGAGGATCGCGCGGCACGACAAGCACATCTGCAGCAGGCCGAATCGGACTTTGACGTCCTGGCCTTCGACGCCGAGTCCGCGCGCGCATTTGGCGCAGTCGCCGCAGCACTGCGAGCGTCTGGCCGCAAGCCGGCCGCACGGGCCTTCGACGCCCTGATCGCTGCCAGCGCGATCGCGTACGGCCTGCCGTTATATAGCTGCAGCCCGGCAGACTTCGACGCAATCCCACAACTAGAGCTACGCGCTGTCCCACATCCAGATCACGTCCAGCCCTAAGCCGACATCATTGTAATGCACGAAATGATGTGCAGCACAGGGGGATAGGCGTGCTCACTCATCTGTTGCAATATGCGGTAGTTGACTTGACATAATGTCGCTTATCGGTACAAACCTATGCAGGCGATATGACTGCTGCGCCAGTTCGAAGCACCTACAACCGACGACCCCGGGCCCGACACGCGATCGACACTCACCAACCCGCACATGCAACCGGCCCGGGACGGACGTCGGTTTGTGACGCGATGCATACACTTGACCGGACCCACGGCTTGTCGGCGGCCGGCTCGGGATCCACCTTCCCCGCCAACCCCGATGGACCTCAAATCGTCACAGTGACGAAAACGTCCGTCAATGCCGCTGCGGCCGCCATCAGAAATGAAAGCGATCTGGAACCATGACGAAGGCAAAGACTGGCGCGGAGCATGACGAAGATGGCGAGTCTCCCTCGCAACTGATCGATGCGCGGATCAAGGAGCTGGGCGACTGGCGCGGCGAGGCACTCGCCCACATCCGAAAGCTGATTAAGGAAGCCGACCCCGACGTGGTCGAGGAATGGAAGTGGCGAGGCGTCCCCGT
>DAIODV010000006.1:15819-24029 GCA_036746615.1 Mycobacterium sp. | reverse complement strand
CGCCGGAATGATCTGCACCGGTGAGACTTACAAGAATGTCGTGAAGGTGACCTTTGCCAAAGGCGCCTCATTGGACGACCCGGCGGGACTGTTCAACTCCAGCCTAGAGGGAAATACTAGGCGCGCCATCGACATTCATGAGGGCGACAAGATCAATGACGATGCGTTGACGGCGCTGGTCCACGCGGCTGTCGCACTAAATACGTCACAGTGACGTTTCTCCCCCCTAGCCCCGACGGCGCGAGATACACAGGCGCCAAGGCAGTTTCGCGGTGCCAGCGCGCTCACTCAAGAGAACTAGGCCGCGGCGGCAAGGCCATCAGCCACGAATCCGCGAGCAGTTCTAGTAGCTGCCCATCTGGATCGCGAATCATCGCAGACTGATCGGAAACGGTGTCTTCGACTACCGATCCCCCGTAGCTCTCCACCGTCGCCAAGACGTCTTTGAGGCCGGATACCGATAGTGACAGATGGGTCAGCCCCAGTTGGTCCATGCCACGAATCGGCCCTGCGCGCAGCGTCCGATGCGAGTACGCGAGAAGCTCGAGCACTAAGCCATCGCGGAGGAGATATGTCGCACGCGCACCGATCGGCTTGCTCAGTTGCAGCAGTTGGGCGGTTGCCTCGTCAGGCGGTTCGAGTTCCCACCAGAATTCGAAGCCGAGCAGGCCTTCGTAGAAGCGGCGCGACCGCATGGTGTCGCTGACACATAGACCTACGTGGTTGAAAACAGTTCGGTGCCCGACCATTACAACCTCCAGCGCCTAGGTGGCTAAACTTACAAAGATAGCGCGATAAGCTGCTAGCTTGGCGACGTTGGAGGGTTTCTATGAGCATGCGTCCCGACGCCGACGTGGTCGTGGATTTCGATCATCATTCCGACGAGTTCAATCTCAACGAACTCGCGATCAACGCCGAGCTGCGCCAAAAGTGTCCGGTGGCGTGGAATGAGAACTACGGCGGATTCTGGTTCCTCACCAGCTACGACGCGGTTACCCAAGCCGCGCGGGACGGCGAGGTTTTCGCGCACAAATACGAGCCCAATGCCGCCGACGGCGTTGACTACCAAGGGGAAATGGGCGTCCCGCGTCCCGAGGGCCAACCTGCCCTGGGCATCGGCGAAGTCGACGGTCCCTACCACCAGGCCTTGCGGCATGCACTGGCGCCATTTTTCTCACCGGGCGCCGTACAAAAGATGCAGCCGTTCATGGAGCAATCGGCGCACTGGTTCCTCGATCAACGCATCAGCGACGGGCAGATGGACCTCGTGCTCGACTACGCGAGCCCGGTTCCGGCGATCCTGACCATGAAATTGATGGGCCTGCCTTACGAGAACTGGCAGCTTTACGCCAACCTTTTTCACTCGGTGATGGCCGTCCCGCAAGATAGCCCCGAGTACGCCAAAGCTATCGCTGAAGTCCCCGCCATGATGCAGAGTGTCCTCGACTTCGCAGCGGCTCCGCGCGCCGATGCCCGCGACGACCTGACCAGCTTTCTGATCCAGTTCGAATTCGAAGGAAAACGGCTCGATGACGAGCAGCTGCTCAACATTCTTTGGAACCTGATCGCCGGCGGCGTCGACACCACGACCTCACAGACCGCACTGACCCTGCTACACCTGGGCACCCACCCCGAGTTGCGGCAACAACTGATTGATCACCCTGAACTCCTCCGCACCGCGACAGATGAATTTCTGCGCTACTTCTCGGTCAACCAGCAGCTGAGCCGCACAGTGTCGCGCGACATCGTTGTTGGCGGACAACAACTTCGGCGCAATGACCGAGTCGTCATCAGCTGGCTAGCTGCCAACCACGACGACCAGGAATTCGAGCGACCCGACGAGATCCTGCTCGATCGTGCGCCCAATCGCCACGTCGCGTTTGGGCTTGGGCCTCATCGGTGCATCGGATCCCATCTGGCACGTCTGATGTCTGCGGTGATGGTAAAAGCGGTACTCGAGCGCCTTCCCGACTACCGGGTCGACTACGGCGGAGTACAGGAATACCTCGGCAACCCGAGTATGACCGGGCTGGGCAAGCTGCCGGTGACGTTCACACCGGGCGTATCACGGTGCACCACAAAGCCCTAGGGACTATCCGATCCGTAGCGGAAACGGGTCACGGGTGAAATCGATCTGCGCGGCCGGGTTGCTGACCGCAGTTACCATTCCGGTTCCGAAGGCACCTGCCTGGTCGAACAGCGTCGCCGCCCCGACAGCGACCCCGTCTGCCGACCAATGGGAATCGGCCTGTACCCCAATCCATTCACCGACGGGTAATCGCGCCAAACCCACTGTCAGGTCGCCGTTGATGTAGCCGACGCCGTCCGTGCCCAAGTTCGTCACCAGGCTGGTCGCCTCGGCAGCCATGACGGCCCGCACGAACTGTGAAATCTTCTCTCCTGCAACCACTTGAATCGCCCGATTGTAGAAGGTCTTACGGGACTGGTTCTGATGCTCGCCTGGCGAGCGGCTCAAGCCGCTGCCCTCGCTTCCTACCAGGGTAAGCGCCGTTTCATCCGCTGAAGGCAGCGGCGGCAACGTCGTCGGCGCCTCCCATAACCGGCCCGGCGGTGCTGCCGAGCGGCGATACTGCAGCAACGTCGCCCGCGCTACCAGCCGACCCTCTTGAGCCAGGTCGCATTCAGCACTTCGGATTCGTCTACCGTCGCGCACGACACGCACGCTTGCCGTCGTCGGCAGACCACGCGCCGCTCGGAACAAGTCCACAGTCAGCCGTGTCGGCATGAAATCAGGTGAGCCGCATTCGAGTTCGAGCGATTGTGCGGCTAATCCGACGACAGCCGGCCCATTGAGGTGATCGTCGCCCCAGTGACTCTGCGCAAACTCCGTCGGCGAAAATTCGCCGGACTCGGTCCGAGTGAAATGCGCAGGTTCAAAGGCCATTCGGGCATCCTCGCACACCGAACACTCACGGTAGCCGGCGACCATCAACAGCGAAGAAATGCAGACGTCCCGGCTGGGGCTGCAGGCGCACGCGGCTGCCGCGCGTTGGCGGGTTATGTCCGTCGGCGCGGGCGACGACTTGTTGGTCGACCATCTTGTCGGTCCCGCCGACTCGGCCATACAGGTAGGCGTCTGCGCCGAGTTCTTCGACGACCTCGATCTGCATCTCGATACCGCTGTTGCCGATCTCGAAGTGTTCCGGCCGGATGCCAACGACGATTTCAGCTGCGGCATCACTGATCGCGCGAGGCAATTCGATCCGCCAATCGCCCAAGCAAACTGAGTGATCGACGATGGGCAGGGTGAAAAGGTTCATCGCCGGCGATCCGATGAACTCCGCGACAAACATGTTGACCGGACTCCGGTATAGCTCCCGCGGCGCGGCGCACTGCTGCAGTACGCCGTCCCGCAGGACCGCGACGCGATCGCCCATCGTCATCGCCTCAACCTGGTCATGGGTGACGTAAACCGTGGTGGTGCCCAGTCGCCGCTGCAATCCGGCGATCTGGTTGCGGGTTTGCACCCGCAGTTTGGCGTCCAAGTTGGACAGCGGTTCGTCCATCAGGAACACCTGCGGTCGCCGCACAATCGCGCGGCCCATCGCCACGCGCTGGCGTTGACCGCCCGACAGATCCTTGGGCTTGCGATCCAGGTACGACTCAAGATCGAGTAACCGCGCCGCATCCAGAATCCGCTCGTGGATCTCACCTTTCGTGATTCTGGCGATCTTCAGCGCAAAGCCCATGTTCTGCGCCACCGTCATGTGCGGATACAAAGCATAGTTCTGGAAGACCATCGCCACATCGCGGTCTTTGGGATCGTCATCAGTCACGTCTCGAGCACCGATACGGATACGCCCCGAGTCCACCGTCTCCAACCCCGCGATCATTCGCAGCGAGGTCGTCTTGCCGCATCCAGACGGTCCCACCAGCACGACGAACTCGCCGTCGCCGACACTCAGATCCAGATGGTCAACGGCGGGACGCGTACTGCCGGAGTAGCGCCGCGTGACTTCCTCAAAAGTCACCGATGCCACGTCATCCGCCTAGCCCGGTGACCGCGATACCGCGGAGGAAAGCGCGTTGTGCAAGCACGTAAATCAGCAGCAACGGCAGCAGGATGAGTATGGAGGCAGCCATCAGCACCGGCCATCTGGCGACGTACTCGCCGTGCATCCGCACTAGTCCGAGCGTGAGCGTGGCGATACTACTGCGCTGAATCATCAACAGCGGCCAGAGAAATTCGTTCCACACGTTGACCCAGGTGAGCACCGCCAGCACCATCACCGCGGGCTTGGCATGCGGAAGCAATATCCGCCAATAGATCTGCCACGGCGAACAACCATCGAGTATCGCCGCTTCTTCGAGTTCGGCCGGCAGCGTGCGGAAAAACTGGCGCATCAGGTAGGTGCCGAATGCGCTGCCGAACAATCCTGGCACGATCATCGCCCATGGCGTGTCGGTCAGCCCCGCGACGCGCATCAAAATGAACTGTGGAATCACGGTGACCGTCAGCGGAACCATCAAAGTGCCTAGGTATAACACGAACAAAGTGTCGCGCCCCCGAAACCGCAGCCGCGCGAATGCATATCCGGCGAGTGAGCAGAAGAAGACCTGGCCGGCACTGACACAGCCGGCATACAGCACGGAGTTGAAAAGCATCCGCCAGAACGGCATCAGCGCGAACACCTCGCGGTAGTTGGACCACAGCGGGTGCGATGGAAACAGCGTCGGCGTGGTTATCTCGCCCTCGTCTTTCAACGACCCCGATACCGCCCACAGGATCGGGAAGAGCGCACACCATGCGATAGCGGCCAGCACGGTGTATGCCACGACGCCGCGGACAATGCTGGCTCTTGTCATGCCCACGATCGTTCCTCCTGGGCGGCCCGACGCCGGCCGAGCCGTAACTGCAGCACGGTCAATACCAGCAGGATGCCGAAAATTACCCACGCCAACGCGGAGGCGTAACCGAACTCCAAGAAGCCGAACGCGTGCTGGAACAGCATGATCCCGAATACGTAGGTTGCGGTCTCCGGACCGCCGTTATGCCCAGTAAGAACATAAACAAGGTCAAATGCCTGGAACGCGTGGATGATCGAGATGACGACGACGAACGATACCGCGCCGCGGATCAATGGCACGGTGATCGAGACGAACTGGCGTAACTCCCCCGCGCCGTCGAGTCTGGCTGCCTCATAAAGGTTGTCGGGCACGCCCTGCATCGCGGCCAACAGGATGACCGTCGCGAATGGCACGCTGCGCCACACGCTGACCGTACACAGCGAGAGCATCGCCCATTTCGGATCGTTGAGCCACGGGACAGGGCCGATGCCGATCCACCCGAGCATGATGTTGAGCAGCCCGTTGTTGGTATTGAAGACGAACTGCCAGACGACGGCCATCACCACCGATGACACCGCCAACGGCACAAATATGATCGTTCGAAAGATGCTTATTCCCTTGATCTTCCGGTTGAGCACTCCGGCAACGGCGAGGCTGATCAGCACCGTGGGGACGACGGTCCCGACGGTATAGGCCACTGTGTTGCGCAGCGCGATGGCGAACAGCGGATCATCGGCAAAGAGCGTGTGGTAGTTGGTCAGACCCACAAATTTGGCCGGCCGGAAGATATCCCACTTGTGGAAGCTCATGTACAGCGAGAACCCGAGCGGGAACAGCATAAACACGGCGACCGCGATCAGGTTTGGCGCCACGAACAGCCGCCCTGCCCGAGCGCGTCGTTTGGAAAACTGGCGACGGCGGGTCACCGGCGCGGCGGATTCATCGATCTGGGTCATGGCTTTTGGAGTACCTCGTCAACGGCGCGTGAGAGCCCGGCCGACAACGATGTCGCTGGCCGCGCGCCGCGCAGAACGGGGCCGATATTGCGATCCATCAACGCGGCGACCTTGATCCACTCCGGGGTGATCGGCATGCCCTCGGCATGACTCGGCCCCCCGGTCAGCACATGCAGATTGTCGATCCTGGCGTGGGCCTTGGCGAAGCCGGCCGACTTGATCGCGGATCGCAGCACCGGCACGAACAGTCCCGATTCAGCGATCACCGCCTGACCGATCGGGCCGGTGGCGAACTTCACGAACTCCCACGCCTGCTGTTTGCGGGGACTACTTGCTGCGATGGCGAGCCCGGTTGTCCCGATGTTCGAGCGAGCAGCGCGCCCGCGCGGACCCGTCGGCAGCACGGTGATATCGAAATCCAGGTCCGTGGCCCGATCGACGGTCTGCCATCGCCAGTGCCCGCCGAGTGCCATGGCCGCCCGGCCCGACGTGAACAGATCCATCGTCGACATCGATTGGGTGTCCGACGAAGTGGGAGCAACCTTGTGCTTGTTGGCCAGATCGGCGCAGAACTGGATGCCTTCCAGGAACGCGTCGTTGTCGAAGTTGAGATGCCTCGGATTCATCCGCGGGGTGGACCACGGGACGCCATTGTTCATGCCGAAAAGGCCCGCAGCGTATGACGCGACCCAGCTGTCGACGTAGCCCCATCGACTGACCCTGCCGGATCGGTCGCGCTTGGTGAGCGCGGTTGCGGTGTCGAGGAACTCCGCGAAACTCCCCGGTTGATCCCATCGGACCGGCGGTGGGCGGACGCCGGCTTCGGCGAACACCTTCTTGTTGTAGAACAAGAAATTGCCGGACCACTGCTCGGGCAGGGCATACTGACCGCCGTCGAACGTGAACGTCTGATACAGCGACGGTATGCTCTCGGCTTTCAGCTGCGCGGCAAAGGCTTTGTCTTGCGCCAACATCGTGTTGAGGTCCAAAAGGACTCCGCGGTCGGCCAGCCCGGCATAGGTGAGCTCCCAGGCCATCAGGACATCCGGACATTTGCCGCCGGCGCAATAGATCGACATGTGTTGCAACGGGTCAGCCCCCGACAACAGCATCCGAATCTTGATGTCGGGGTGGATGCGCTGGAATGCGTCGACGACTCGCCGCCGGGCGTCTGCCTCTTCTGGATTGGCCGCGAAGAAGAAGGTCAGTGCATCGTCATCGGAACTGCAGGCGGTGGACATGAGCGACGCCGCGCCAAGTGCGCCGGCGCCACGCAAAAGCGTCCGACGATCAAAGTGTTTGTCGACACTGGGCCTAGTGTTCGTAGCTCATCTCCGTGGGCAGGTGTGGTAGCGCGAGAACCGCAGTTTTCAAGCGGTCAGCATCGCCGGCGATGTCAATGGTTTGTATCCTGCCGTCTTCAATGCCGATCTGCAGCAACGCCTCAACGTGTCCGGCGGGTGCGATGGCGATACCGGGAGCTCCATTGATCAGGACCACAACTCCGGCTTGTGCGCGCAACGCGAAGCGTCGGGTTTCCTCGGCGACCTGCTTGGCGCCGCGGAGCTCGGTGGGCACATCGTCGGGCACAAGTGTGCGGTCGACCAGACGCACGACCCCGGGAGCCAACAGGTGCAACAGCATACGAATGTCCCCGCCACGCGACGCGTGCAGGAAGGCTTCGACGATTTTGAGGTGTTCGGCCGTTTGCTTGGGCTCTGCGGAGCCGCCCGCGTGCACTTGGCTTCGAGCCCGGCTTGCCAGCTTTTTGGCGGCCTGCGGGGATCGATCCAACAATTCGCCGATGCTGTCGAAGGGCATCGCGAACACGTCGTGCAGCACGAAGGCGACGCGTTGGGCCGGCGAGAGCCGCTCGAGGACCACCAGCAGGGCCCGGCTGACCGAATCGGTGAGCAGCACATCGTGGTCGGCTCCCGCGCCGGCGCCGGCGATCCGCTCGAGCTGTTCGGGATCGGCGAACGGCTGCTCCGCCCGCCGTTCGTGGGCCCGCAGTTGGTCGAGGGCCTCGCGGGCGGTGATCGTGGTGAACCATCCCGTCAGGTTCTCGACCGCATCGTGATCTGCCCTACTGGCCTTCAGCCACGCCGACTGCACTGCGTCTTCGGCGTCAGCGACCGAGCCGAGCAGGTGATAGGCCACCGACTTCAGGTGTCGTCGTTCGCTATCGAAGCGCCTGGCGAGATTGTCGAGGCTCGTCATGGTCGGGCTGCAAAGTAACGGATGCGGCGGATTTCGTTGCGGCGCCGGACAATATCGGCGAACATGACCGCACGCCGCTGCTCGGAGATGATCGATGCGGCGACGGTGCGGCCCGCCGCGATGAGCTTCGGCGCAGTGGCATGCGGACACCGCTCGATGAGGGCAAGGTGCTGGGCCATGAAATTATGGGTATCGTGGAAGAAGTCGGCGCCGGCGTGCAGCAAC